>NZ_CP045390.1:0-73873 GCF_009363575.1 Roseivivax sp. THAF30
ATGGGTAATACCTTTGAGCATGAGGATCTCAACGCGGTGATCCGCCAGCATTCGGAATGGCTGGCGAACCAGTTGCATTCGCAACGTGAGAGCCTGTTTCCACCCGATGCCGAGAAGACCATGCGCAAATTCACCTCTGGTGAGGCTGCGGCGCTGCTCGGCGTCAACGATTCCTATCTTCGCAAACTCAACTTGGATGGCAAAGGGCCTTCTCCCGAGCTGACCGCCGGCAACCGTCGTCTTTACTCGGCGCAGGACATCCAGGCGCTGCGTGTGCTCCTTGAAAAAACCGCTCGCAAGCCGGGTGATTACGTTCCCGGACGACGAGAAGGTGATCATCTTCAGGTCATCGGCGTGATGAATTTCAAGGGCGGCTCCGGAAAAACAACAACCTCTGCCCATCTCGCACAACGGCTTGCCCTGCGCGGATATCGTGTGCTGGGCATTGATCTCGACCCACAAGCTTCCTTCACCGCGCTGCACGGCGTTCAGCCGGAATTGGACCTCGAAGATGGCGGCACTCTCTACGATGCGATCCGCTATGAGGACCCAGAGCCGATCCGGTCGGTCATCCGCAAGACCTATATCCCCAATCTGGACCTGATTCCCGGAAACCTCGAACTGATGGAGTTCGAGCACGATACCCCGCGCGCGCTGGCTCAGGGCAATGCAGGACTTTTCTTCTTCCGCGTGAAAGAGGCGTTGGCCCAGGTCGACGAGGACTACGACGTGGTCGTCATTGATTGCCCACCGCAGCTAGGATTTCTGACCATGTCCGCACTGTCCGCGGCCACGGGCGTTTTGGTGACGATCCACCCGGAAATGCTTGATGTGATGTCCATGTCGCAATTCCTCCGCATGACAGCCGACCTCATGGACGTGATCGCTGAGAGCGGCGCCGACATGTCTCATGACTGGATGCGCTATGTTTTGACCCGCTACGAGCCGCAGGACGCGCCGCAGAACCGCATCGTGGCTTTCCTGCGAACAATGTACGGCGAAGCCGTGCTGAATTCGCCCATGTTGAAGTCTACAGCCATCTCCGATGCAGGCCTGACCAAGCAGACGCTCTACGAGGTGGAACGCAGCGCGTTCACCCGTTCCACCTATGATCGCGCACTCGAGAGCTTGAACACGCTGAATGACGAGATCGCCGACCTGATCCAGAAGACTTGGAGGCGCCTATGAGCAGCAGCAAGAAGAAACGGATGTCCATGCTCGACAGTCTCGCGTCGGCCGGAGCTCCCTCCCCTGCACCGCAGTCCAGCGCCGTCACGCCAATGATGAGCTCTAACCGCGCCCTACGGTCCGCGCGCGATGCTGTCGATGGTCATCACGTTTGGGAGCTGGATCCGACAAACATCGTGGATGACCGCATGGAGGATCGCCTCGACCCGGCGGATGTTCTGGACCTACGCGATGCGATCGAGGCGAACGGTCAAACCGTTCCGATCCTTGTGCGCCGTGCCCCCGATGACCCCGACCGCTACCTGCTGGTCTACGGACGTAGGCGGTTGGAGGCGATACGCCAGTCCGACAAGGTGACCAAGATCCGCGCTCTCGTCGCCAATCTGGATGATGACAGTGCTTTGCGCGCGCAGATTTCCGAAAATATGGGTCGACGTGATCTGTCCTACATTGAGAAGGCGCTTTTCGCCAAGGATCTCGTGGCATCCGGCTTCGGAACACAATCACAGGTTGCAGAAATCTTGACCGTCACGAAATCTGCGGTCTCCATGGCCATCGCCATCGTAGACATCGTCGGCTCAGATTTAGTTCGCGCCATTGGGCCAGCCCACGGCATAGGTCGGCCTCGCTGGGACGCTCTGGGCCGCGCCATCGACGAGAACGGCCTCGATCGCGAGCGCCTCAGTCAGATTGCAGAGGAGGCGCGTGGAAAGGGTGTCGAGTCTACAGTTGTGGATGATTCCGTATCCACTGATGACCCATCCGTCCAGGCGTTTGAAGCGGTGGCTAAAGCCGTAGCGAAGGCACTCAAACCTGAGAAGGCCCCCTCCCCTGCCCCGTCCTCCAGTGTCCCGCTGAAGATCGGTGGCAAGCGCGGCGGCACGGTCAAACGCACTGCCAAGGGCCTGTCGATCGAGCTGGCAAGCGGAGACTTCGCCGATTGGATTGAGACGCAAGTGCATGACATAATTGAAGACCTTCACGATCGCTGGAAGCAGCGGTCGGAAGACTGAGGAAGAGCAGAAATCAAAGAAGGAGGCACGGAAAAGGCAAAAGAAAAGGTCCCGCAAAGCGACCACTCCACGAGACCCTAACTTGTTTCTAGCACTTTCAAGGTAGTGTCCGGAGTCATTTTCCGCAAGTCCAAAGTGATTCGCGGGCCGGGAAATTTTTGTCTTCGTGAATGATAAAATGGACTACACGCCCGTAACGCCGTTTCGGCGAACGATAGACGCTGCCATTCTAAAACATCAGGCAGCGGCGCAGGAAGAACTGCCCCCAGCCGGCGCCAACAAGTGGGAGGTCCTGAGGGAGCTAGCTACTGCTCGAGTCGCATACGGCTTGTCCGATCGAGATTTGACGGTGCTTCAGGCACTGGTCAGCTTTCACCAAGCGACGATTCTCGGAGGCAATGACTGCGAGTTGATTGTACATCCGTCCAACAAGGCGATTTGCGAGCGCCTGAACGGCATGCCCTGCTCGACGATGCGGCGCCACCTTTCCAACCTTGTCCAGACTGGCTTTGTCGTCCGGCGCGATAGCCCCAATGGGAAGCGCTATGCCCGCCGCTACGGCGACGAAAAGGTTGCGTTCGGGTTCGACCTCTCTCCGCTTGTTCGACGCTTCCAGGAGGTCTGTGAGACCGCCGAGGCCTTCCGGGCCGCCGAGGAGCGTTACAAGCGCCTACGTGCCACTGTGAGCCTCATGCGGCGTGACCTCGCGGGGCTGGCCGAGTACGGGCGTGCACTTCGTCCGGATCAGGGCGTCTGGGACCAGTTCTCTGATCTTGCGGCCCTAACGGCCCGAGATCTTCGTAGAAAACTAGAAATGGAAGATCTTAGGCGCATCGAAGACGCTTTGGGGTTGGCTTTGGACCAGGCCCGAAACCTTCTAGATGGCCGTGAAGCAGAAAATATGAGCACCAATGACGCTACTTTTGAGCAACATCATCAGAATTCAAATAAAGACTCTTATGATCTTGAACCTCGCTTAGAAAAAGCGCGGGGCGGAAGCGTTGTGCGTCAAAACCGAGAAGTCGCCGATAACCCTGTGTGTTCTGAAGATGAGGCTAACTCAACCTCAACTGCTGACGACCAACTGATGCCGAACATACCGCTTGGTTTGGTCCTCGCCTCTTGTCGGGAATTCAAAGCGTATTCCGAGCAGCCTGTGCGCCATTGGCACGATCTGGTCCGGGTGGCTGACGTGGTCAGACCCATGATGGGTATTTCGCCTTCCGCCTGGGACGAGGCAAAACGCTATATGGGGCCCGAAGAGGCGTCTGTTGTCGTTGTTGCAATGCTTGAACGCTTTGCAGATATCCGATCGCCTGGAGGCTACTTGAGAACCCTATCTTCAAAGGCGGCGATTGGGGAATTCTCCTGTGGTCCGATGATCATGGCCTTGATGCGGCGGGATGCTGCATGAAGAGTTCACAGCTGTGAACTGGGCTGACAAGAAGCATAGCTCGGGATGGTTCACAGCTGTGAACTTAATTCCAACACGGAAAGAGGCTGCGCTTGCGGACTTGGCCCGAAACAGGGTGCTGCAGTTACCAGTCACACGGGAAGGTCACCATCACCAAAGAAGGTTTAGAAAGAGCCTCTCTCGATAGTCCAGTGGAAACGCTAACCCCACCGGCGTCTTCGGAGGCGCGGAGGTCAGTTATCCGGCGGCGGTGAGTTTGCGGAGCGAATTGCGTGCCGTTCGCTCGGACGTCTTGAACATAATCTGCGCGTCTCCTCGTTCCAATGAACCATGCCGAAGAACCACCGAGATCAGCTCCGGAGCGCGCTTGTCATCGATGGTATCAGCAACAAGACTTCGATGCCTTTGGTCCAATCCACAGAGATCGAACAGTCTTGCTGAGAGGGTGATCTGCTCGAGTGACACCTTTAGGAGCCATTCATTGAACGTCTTCAGTGCCGCCTTTGAAAATTCCCCGTCCGACGCGGCCTCCGCGGCGTGAACTGTCAGCCAGATCCGTCATCCGTTTATACTCGCCCCGATCGGTTAACCCGCGGGCCAGACATCGTGATAAGTACCATGGCATGAGACAACTGTCTGCTGACACGACCGTTGTCATCCGGGAAAGGGTGGATTTAGTTCAACCGGTGATGTGCAGACTCGATCGCGATGATCCGTCCGCTCGAAGACCGCGCCGCAATTCAAAACCGTTTGTCAAATTGATCCATGAACTCCGCAACGCGTGACGATGATGGAGGTAGGTGGCGCCCGACCGCGGCTTCCCGATCGTCATCCTGGCGCATGCGTCCCGGAACGAGGGGCTCTTGGGTGCCGTCGGGATTTTCGATGACCCGAAACTCATCCGGCATCTCGTCGTAGAAGCTCTTATGGACCCAAGTCAGGAATTCCACGGATGTGGGGCGGGGCAGGGTGCCTATGCGATGCATCTCATCGATGGCCCTTTGAACGATGACGTGCGCCCGGGCCTCAAAGGCGAGAGGGCGGGTTTCTTCCTCAAGTTCGGCTGCGCTGTCAGGATGCAACCCAAGTCCCAGCCCGGTGGCTTCCCTCTGGATGTCGACCGAAAGGTCTGCCAGTTCTGTAGGAATATGCTCCTCAAAGAGGCAGGGTTCGATCCTGGCGGGCGTTTCTAGCCATTTGCCGGTCTCCTGTGCTTTCTAAGTGGTTGAAATTTCAACACTTTACTTGATTCGGGGCAGGGTTCTGCCGATATGCGTTGCCGATCTTGAATCGCTGCATGAAATCAATGGCTTTGCCAGATGTGCCGGGCTTTCAGTTTTGTTGTGTGCCCAAGGGGATCGGTGAAAGGGAAAGTGTTCTTCGGGTTTTGTGACTGACGGATTAGGATCTTTAGGGCCGCTCAGATGGGTCCGGGCCGGATTCCGGTCTGTCTTTCCTGATGAAGGGCATTCCCATGCAAACAGGTGTCTTGGGCGCGTTGCGCGCGACCGCTGCCTCTTGGTGGCGGCACAAGGAACTGCGCCGAACAGGCCAGCTAGAATTGGCACGGCGGCTCGAACGCAAGACCGTTTTGCGCGATCTCGTCCATCTCAGGCAGGCGGCGACATTGCCGAATGCGCATGTGATCTGCGGCGAGGGCGGGACATTCATCCATCTCGGTTGGACCACCGTGTCGACCCTCGCGCCGATCGAGCGCTTTCCCTTGGCCGCTCTTGCGGTCGCACGCGGGACACCCTTCATCGATCTCCGACTCGTCACCGATGTCATCGCTTTCGCGAACCTGCCGCGGGTGACGCGGGACGGATCGGTTGACCCTGAACCTTTGGGTTCCGGCAAGTCCGTCTCGCTGACCACCTACATCGACATGGTCGAAGGGCTCGGCGCGAGGATCCTCAACGATCCGCGGTCCCATCAGTCAGCCTGATCACCACTTACTCTCACCAAAACTCGAAAGGAGGCCAGCCATGGCCCGATCCCGCACGCCCAAATTCGATGCCTCCGAGGCCATCACAAACGAAATCATCCGCATCATCGAGCGTGGCGTCTTGCCGTGGCGCAAGCCCTGGACCGCAGGTGGCAGCTCTCGTCCCCTGCGCGTGGGCGGAGAACCCTACCAAGGAGTGAACAACTTCCTGCTCACGATGCGGACCGTGATGGCGGGCTACAGCTCTCCCTTCTGGATGACGTTGCCGCAGGCCAATGCGTTGGACGCAAAGGTCCGCAAGGGCGAGAAGTCTTCTGTCGTCGTTTACTACGGTCAAAGCCGGAGGGACGCCGATGGCGAGGACGACCGTAGCAGCGGGGATGATCACTCCGAGGAAGCCCGCATCTTCCGCTTCCAGAAATCCTATCGCGTGTTCAATGCCTGCCAGATCGAGGGCTTGCCCGACAGTTTCTACCCTGACCCGGAGCCCGTGCCCGAGCATCCGCCGTCCGAGCCCATCCCGCACATGCAGGCATTTTTCGACGCCATCGACATCACGACCGTCTTCACGGGAACGGAAGCCTACTACCTGCCGCCCGTGGACAAGGTCTACATGCCGTCGATCACCCGGTTCCACGACCCGCGCAATTTCTACGGGGTCTGGGCCCATGAGCTGGCCCATGCCACCAAGGCGCGCCATCGGCTGAACCGCGATTTCGGGTTCTCGAAGTTTGGCAACACGTCCTATGCGCGCGAGGAGATCGTCGCGGAATTGACCTCGGTGTTCCTGGGTCAGACGCTCGGCTTCACGGCGCATACGCTCGAGATGAATGCCGCCTACCTCCACAACTGGTTGCGCGTTCTTCGGTCGGACAAGGGAGCGATCTTCAAGCACGCCGCCGATGCGCAACGTGCCTGCGACTACCTGATCGCACGGTCGGAGGCGGGCAGGGCAGGGGGCCGCGCCGAGGCCGCCTGACCACAGCGAGAACGGAGACACCTATGCCACGCAAGGAACCCAAGACGCTGCGGGTGGCCTGCTTCAACGACGGCCGCTAGCCGGATCATCTCCTTCAAACGCGGTGCCTATTGGTGGAGCGCGTATGAGGGCGCGTATCCGCTCTCGGCAGCGCTCGAGAGCATCGCGGACCAGGGCGGCTGGATCGAAACCATCCCCAACCCGAATTACAGACCCAAGGGGCTGCTCGGGTAGGGCGCCTTCGGCCTCGATTCATCCGCCGCACGGAAAAGAAAAAGCAGGCTTTGGGAAGGGTGTTTCAACTTTTCAAAGGAGAGCCCCATGACCAGCACCGCTCAATCCCAGACAGACAGCCCTGATCCGAGTGTGATCGCGGCGCAGAACGACGCGTTTCGCAAGCTTGCCTGCCTCGGGGTGCCGCCCGCGCAGCCTATCCAGGGCCGCATGCATGTGACCCGTTCGCTTATGGAGGCCGGCGACGGCTTCATAGCCGAGGCGGTGAAGGCGACCGGGGAGTTCAATACATTCGAGCCTGAGAACGATCCCGAAGGATGGCATGATTTCGGGGCGGTCGAGATCCGGGGCGAGACCGTGTTCTGGAAAATCGATCTGTATGAAGCGGATACCGATTTCCGCTACGGGGCTGAGGCCCCGGATAATCCCGCTACCACGATGCGCGTTTTAACCATCATGATGGCGCGCGACTGGTAGAAGGGCAGGAGACGCCTCCCCCTGACATCTCAGACGATGAAGGCCCGCTGCCCCCAAAAAGGCAAAGCGGGCCTTTTGTCGTGGTGATCCCTGAAGCCGGGGATTGGTCACGCGCGTGATGGCGCGGGCCGCATCTAACTCACCAAGAAGGATATCCCATGACCGCAAGTTTCAAACCCGTCTCCGTCGCCATCGGCGATCTGACAGCCCACCCCGCCAATGTGCGCAGCAACTCCCCGGAAACCTATGACCCCGAGAACATCGCCCATCTGAAAGCCAGCATCGCTGTGCTGGGCCTGCTCCAGCCGCTCCTTGTCGAGAAGCTTGACGGCAAACACGCAGTGCTGGCCGGTGGCCGACGCCATGCCGCGCTGAAGGAACTGGTCGCGGACAAGAGCGAGAAGAGGTTCACCGCGAAAACCAAGGTCGACTGCCGCCTTGTCCCTGAGGATTGCGACGTGACCACAGCGCTGTCGCTCGCTGAGAACATCACGCAAGCGCCGATGAACGCGATTGACGAGTTCGAGGCCTTCGCTCGGATGATGGAAGTCGACGGCCAGACGCCCGAGACCATCGCAAAGACCTTCGGCACGACGGTTGCCGCCGTGAAAGGCCGGTTGCGCTATGGCCTGATCCACCCCGACATTCGCGCGGCGGCCCGCGCGAAGACGATCACGCTCGATACGATGAAGGCTTTTGCTGAGCATCCGAGCCAGGAGGTGCAACGCGAAGTCTATCAGGCGCTCACCAAGGAGGACAGCTACCTGCAGGCCTACACGGTGCGGCAGGCGCTCAAGTCGCGTGGTGTGCAGGTCAGTGACGATATCGGGGCATTCGTGCGCGAAGACTATGAGGCCCGCGGCGGGGCCATCGCGGCTGATCTTCTGGAAGAGCATTCCGTGCTGGAGGATGCGGCGCTGGTCGAGACTATCCTGCTCGAGAAGCTCGGGGCCGCTGCCGAAGAGGCCCGCGCAAAACTGGGCTTTGCCTGGGCAGATGCGATGGTGCGCTATGATTACGCGACCATGGCCGACTACGGCCGCGTCTATCCCGGCCCGATCGAGCCCGATGAGGCGGCCCAGAAGCGCATCGACGAGATCACTGCCGAGCTTGAGAAATTGCAGCTCGAGATGGAAGATGAGGGGCTCGATGACGATGCCTACAATGCCCTTTACGAGCGCGTGGACGCTCTGGAAGACGAAGCCCGCGATCTGCAGGAGGCCTACAGCGCCGAGGATCTCGCCCATGCAGGCGTGGTCGCGTCTTGGTCGAACGGGCAGGTGACGCTCCATATCGGCCTCGTGCGCCCCGAGGACACTGTGAAAGAGAAGGGCGCGCCCAGTTCCTCGACCAACACCACCGGGGAGGAAGCCCCCGATGCTGGCGAAATCACCTACCCGGCCTCGCTGGCCGAAGACCTCAAGACCGAGCGGGCCATGGCGCTCGGGGCCGCGATGGCACTGCATCCCGAGGCCACGCTCGATCTGACGCTCTTCAAACTGGTGAGTGACGTTCTGGGTCGCGGCATGAGCGTCACGCAGGCGATAAAGGTCGAGGCCCGGAAGGAATACCGCAACCACGCCAAGATGGACGAGATCGACTCAACCTCGCTCGAGCAGGTGGCGGCGGCGCATGATGCGCTCGATCTGTCCTGGCTCGATGACGCGCGTTCGCCTGCCGATCAGTTCGCGGCCTTTCGCGCGCTGAAGCCGGGCGAGAAGGCCAAGCTCGTGGCCTATGCGACGGCCAGCACGACGCAGTCCTGCTTCGCGCGGGACCGGCAGCGTGACAGCCTGATGCATGAGTTCGAGATCGAGATCATGCCCGATATCCGCGCCCATTGGACGCCGAACGCGGCGCTCTTCAATCGCTTCAAGAAGGCCTGGCTCCTGAAGATCCTCGGCGAGGATCTGGGCCTCGCCCAAGAGGCGGTCACGCTGGCCTCGTCGAGCAAGAAAGAGATCGTCGCATTCTGCGACAAGCTCTTTGCTGAGCCCTTCGCCACACTCACGGACGCGCAGCGCGCTGCCGTGGCCGCCTGGTGCCCGCCGATGATGCAGACCGCCGGTGTCACCTGTGATGAGGCTGAGCCAACCGCGGAATCTCCCGAGCCTGACAGCGAGATCGCGCAAGCGGCCTGAGTCCTCACGCGACCCGCGCGAGCCATGACGCCTGCGCGGGTCGATCTTCTCATACCCAACCGAAAGACATCCCCATGGCTATTCTCAAGTTCTCTGCCTCCGCTGTTGCGGCGCAGATCGCCCATGCGCGCGCCTGCAAAACCTTCCTGCCCAACTGGAACGGTCCGGTGGACAGGCCCGCCCTGATCCTCATCGTCGGCAATGGCGTGCATCTGCGATCGAACGGCATCGATGGCACGACCACCCGTATCGTCACGACTGAGCATGCCGATCCCTCCTTTGCCTTCGCCGACGGCATGAACCCGTTTCGGGACACCGACTGGATGGCGCAGCGCCGCATGGCGTTTCGCGATCTGACCGGCCAATTCTACACCGACATTCTCGACGATGTGCAGGTGCTCATCGACCGGGGGCAGGGGGCGATCCGGCTTGCCACCGATGGCCACAGCATCCGCGTCTTCGTGCGCCGGGCCTCGGATTATCTCATCGGTGGGACATACGACGTGCCCTCCGGTCTTGGCGGCACGTTCCGGGTTATCCTCAAGGATGCCTGCGACACCTTCGCGATCGTGCAGAACAGCGGCAATTGCGAGGATTTCGACGCCATGCAGCCCTACCGCGTGCCGCTCGATGCCCTGATGGAGATTGATGATCGGAGGGCGGCTTGATGGGATGGCTGTTCTACACAGACCGCCGCGTCGAAACCTACGCGGATGAGAAAGCGGAAATGGTCCGGCTCTGCACCTTCGAGAGCGACACGCGCAAAACCGAACTGGTCAAAGCCTGTAAGGTTGGCTCCACCTGGTATGCGGCGGCAAGGGTTATCAGTCTCGACGGCACCCCTGTCGAAGACGCGACCTATGTGACCGATGCGGATGGCTCGATCACCTTCGGGGCTGTCTTCCTCACCCGATTCGATGATGGCTGCTGGGGCTACAAGGACATGGAGGAAAGCGCGGGACCGAACGAGTCTCGTGCTCCGCTTGGGCTGATCGAGCTTCTATCCGACCTGAAAGACGCGGCCAGCTACGCCCATGCCTGGCGCCAGCGTTGCCGGGACTGGGCTGCGATCCCGGACTATGCCGAAGGCGACAAGATCAAGCTTGCAGCACCTGTGACGCTCACCGATGGCAGCACCTGCCAGATCGTCACCGCGACCCACTACAGACGCGGGCGGAAAAAACGCCGCTGCTACCGCATCGAAGAAACCGGCGGACTCGTGCGGCTCTCAAGGGCCTCGCTTGCGGGCTCGGAGCTGCTCAGCTCCGCGAAGAGTGAAGCCAGTCCGGTGCTCGCCGAGTTTATGGCGGGGCTGGGGAACTGAGCGACAGGACCGCTTTTCATGTCGGTCCATGACTGCCTGCTCCGCGCCCAAAAGTGTAGAGCAGGCTTTTTGTCCTTTGGAACTCAGACCCTGATCCAAAGGAAATCCCCATGACCCAGCCCAAACCGGCAAACTCGGCTCTCTCAATCTCCGACGCTAGCCTCGCCTCTGCCCTCGTGCAAATCGGTGCGGAGGTCGACCACCAACCCCTGCGCAGTTCAGCGCTCGCGCGCATCATGCGCGAGACGTTTCATGGCAGCGATGCCAGCGGCGCGTGGGACTGGCGGATGGCCTATGACCTGATGCAGGCCGCGGCTATCCAGGTGCTGCTGCGTGGGGACTCCGCGGCAGGTGACATCGCCACCGCAAAGCTGCTCGCCTCGCGGCTCCTGACGGAAACCCGTCGCTCCGAGCAGCAAATCCGGCTGCAGCAGTTTTCCACGCCGCTGGCATTCGCGGCTCTGACGGTGCGGGCCGCAGCGATCCGCAAGGGCGAGACCGTGTTGGAGCCGTCAGCTGGTACCGGTGCCCTGGCCGCGTTCGCTACCCGGGCCGGTGCCACGCTTTTGCTAAACGAGATCGACCCTTTTCGTCAGCACCTCCTGCAGGCCGTCTTTGGCGGAGATGTGACGGGTCACGACGGCGAACATATCGACGATCTGCTGCACACGCCATTTCTGCCCGACGTCGTGGTGATGAACCCGCCCTTTGCCTCTTCGGTCGACCGATCCCGCGACAAGCACATCGCCGCCAAACATCTCGTCGCGGCTGCCAAGCGTCTCGCGCCCGGTGGGCGGCTGGTGGCGATCATGCCGCCGGGATTCGCGCCCGACCGCGATGCCGCGCATTGGTCCCGTGCTTGCAGTCTCCTTACGCCGCGCTTGGCGTTGACGATGCCGGGACAGGTCTATCGCAAGCTCGGCACCTCTGTGGAAACCCAGCTCATGGTCTTCGACAAGGTGCAGGAAGACGGCGAGATGATCCGCGCCAGTGTTCGGGACTTGGATGAAGCCCTTCCTTTTGTCGACGCCGTGGCCGCACCCCGGCCCGAGATGCGCCCCGCCCAACGGACTGACGCTATTACTCACGGGCGGCGAAACGTTCCATCATCTGCCCCGCGCAAGACTGCCGCTGCGCCTGTCGCCGTCGCCAAACCCCGGTCGAATGCCGCCATCCCGCTCAGTTTCACGAGCTTTGATGCCCCTCGCGACAACACGCCCGTCTCGGACATCTATGCGCGCTACCGCCCGCAGCGGATCGAGATCGCGGGTGCGCAAGTACATCCCACGCCGCTGGTCGAGAGCATTGCCATGGCGTCTGTAGCGCCGCCGATGCCTTCGCGTGCGGCCAGCGCAGAATTGCGTCTGCCCGGCAAGCTGATCCAGGAGGGACATCTCTCCGAGGCGCAGCTCGAGACCATCATCATGGTGCATGATGCCCATGGGCGCGACCTGCCGGGGCGGTTCACCATCGATGACGACCAGACCAAGCTGACGCGCGCCGATGATGACCCCGAGGCACGTGCCTATCGACTTGGCTATTTCCTCGGGGACGGCACCGGTTGTGGCAAGGGCCGCGAATGCGCGGGCCTCATCCTTGTCAACTGGCTGGCCGGGCGCAGAAAGGCGATCTGGGTTTCCAAATCCGCCACGCTCATCGAGGACGCGGTCCGTGACTGGACCGATCTTGGCGGCTCGCCCGCCGACATCCGGCCACTCTCCAAATGGAAACCGGACCAACCCATCCCGATGGGCGACGGCATCCTGTTCGTGACCTACGCCACGCTGCGCTCGGCGGGCAAATGCGGCACCACGCGGCTGAGCCAGATCCTCGACTGGATGGGCGAGGGCTTCGAGGGCGTGCTGGCTTTTGACGAGGCCCATGCCATGCAGAACGCGGCGGGGTCCGAGCAGGGCAGGGGGGTCGAACCCTCGCAGCAGGGCCTTGCGGGCCTGCGGCTGCAACTCGCGTCACCCCGCGCCCGCGTCTTCTACATCTCGGCCACGGGTGCCACGAGCGTGCACAACCTGGCCTATGCCGCGCGGCTGGGGCTCTGGGGGCAGGGCCCCGAATACCCCTTCCCGAGCCGCGAGAGTTTCGTCTCGGCAATGGAAGCCGGCGGCGTGGCGGCCATGGAGGTGGTCGCGCGCGATCTCAAGACGCTTGGCCTCTACACGGCGCGCGCCCTCAGCTTCGATGGGGTGGAGTATGACGTGCTCGAACACGCGCTCACTCCGGCCCAGATCGAGATCTACGACGCATACGCGGGTGCGTTTCGGACGATCCACCACAATCTCGAAGCCGCGTTGACTTCGACCGGCGTCAACGACGCCTCGGGCGAGACCAATGCCTCGACCGCACGTGCCTCGGCCAAGTCCCGCTTCGAAAGCACGAAACAGCGCTTCTTCAACCATCTCCTGATGGGCATGAAGGCGCGGACCATCATCGGCGCCATCAAGGACGATCTGGCGGCGGGCAATGCTTGCGTCATCCAGGTGGTTTCGACCGGCGAGAGCCTGCTGAAACGTCGGCTTGAAACGATGAACGCGGAAGACGAGCTCGTCGAGGGTGCCTTGACGCCGCGCGACTACGTTCTGGGCTATCTCGAACAAGCCTTCCCGATCTATGCCCAGAAACTGGTCGAGATCGACGGCAACATGGTGGCGGAACCTTTGCGGGATGAGACCGGCGCGCTGGTTGTCTCGCGCGAGGCGCTCGCCCTGCGCGATGCGGCCATGATGGAGTTGATGACGCTCGCCCCGATCCCCTCGGCGCTCGATCAGATCCTCTGGGCCTTTGGTGAAGAGGCTGTTGCCGAAGTGACAGGAAGGTCGATCCGACCTCTGAAGGCGGACGATGGCCACCTCTTCATCGAGAAACGCGCCGACAGCAGCAATTCATCCGAGACCCAAGCCTTCATGGACGGCGAAAAGGATATCCTGATCTTCTCCGATGCAGGCGGCACGGGCCGGTCCTATCATGCGGCGCAAACGGCGAAGAACCAGAAACGGCGGCGGCACTACCTGCTGGAGCCCGGCTGGCGCGCGGATGCGGCCATCCAGGGGCTGGGCCGCACGCATCGCTCTGCCCAGGTCAGCGCGCCGTTCTTTCGGGTCTGCACCTCGGATGTGCATGGCGAAAAGCGTTTCACCTCGACTATAGCCAAGCGCCTCGACCAGCTAGGGGCCTTGACCAAGGGTCAGCGCGAGACCGGCTCGCAGGGCATGTTCCGCGAGGAGGACAATCTTGAAAGCCCGATCGCGCGGGCCGCGCTGCGTGGGTATTTCGCTGATCTTGCCGCCGGGCGCGCTGAGGCGATGAGCTACGAGAGTTTCACCGACTGGACGGCCCTGCGGCTGATCGACAAGGACGGGGTGCTCCTTGAAGAGCTTCCCCCGATCCAGCGGTTTCTCAATCGGGTGCTTGCCCTTCCCATCCATATGCAGAACGCGCTCTTTGCCGAGTTCATGCGCCGGATTGCCGATCAGACTGAACGGGCGCGCGCGGCGGGCACGCTCGATCTCGGGGTGGAAACCCTGCGCGGCGAAAAGATCGAACAGGTCTCCACGGAGGATCTCTGGACCTGCCCGAAATCCGGCGCCGTGACGCGGATCATCGGACTTGAGGTGACGGACCCGGTCCACGTGCTGTCGGCGGATGACGCCCTGTCGCGCAACCCCGACAAGCTGTCGATGGTCAATCGCGCCTCCGGCCGCGCGGCGCTCATCTCGGCGCGCCCCATGCAGATGTATGACGAGGACATTGTCACGCTGATGCGCAAGGTGGTGCGGCCAAACGGGTCGAGCTATCTGGAGGAGACGCGGTTCGAGTCCTCCGCCTGGGAAGAGATCGGCAAGCCTGAGTTTGCGCGACTTTGGGATGAAGAGGCCGCGTCCCTGCCGAAAACCGCCACGACCAAGCTCTACCTGCTGACCGGGCTGCTGCTGCCGATCTGGAAGGACATTCCGACCACGAATGAACGCATCTACAGGGTCACGCCTGACGGGGCGACGGCCATGATCGGGCGCACGTTGAGCGAAGAAGGGGCGGCCGCGCTCCGCGCCCGCTTCCTTGTCTCCAACCCGCAAACGCCGCAAGAGATGCTGACTGCCGCTCTCGGCACCACCGCGCCGGTCGATCTGGGCCGGGGTCTCACGCTGACCCGTCGCCGGGTTGCAGGCGAGATGCGCCTCGAGCTCTCTGGTGCGGATCGGGGCATGATTGATGGCCTCAAAACCCTCGGCTGCTTCACCGAGATCATCGCCTTCCAGCTGCGGGTGTTCCTGCCGCATGAGGAAGGGGTCGATACATTGGGCATTCTGGCACGGATCGTGGGGCAGGGAACCAGCAAGGCGGCAGACCAAGCCGCCTGAAAGGTTAAAGCGGGCTTCGGGTCGGGCGTCGCGGATCGGGGTTTGGCCGGTCTGCGCTTTCCGGGCGCGCGCTGACCAATGCCGCGCCCGGCCCCCCAATCGCAAAAAAGAGGACGGACCCATGACCAATCCCCAGATCGACTATGCTGCAATGGCGGCTCAGTGGCGCGCCGAGCGCGAAACCACCCTGAAAGCAACCCGAGCGGAACTGATCGCGCAATTGCGCACGCTTGGCATCAACGAGGTCACCGCCGAATACGAAGGCTATGGCGACTCTGGCAATGTCGAGGACGTGAATGTGCAGCCTGCGGAGGTCAAACTGCCGGAAGCGCTTGTCACCGCCGTGGGCGATTTCGCCTGGTCACTCGCCTATCACCATCATCCGGGGTTCGAGAACAACGAGGGCGGCTACGGCACGCTGACCTGGGACATTGCAGCAGACAGCATCACCCTCGATCACGCCGACCGCTATGTCGAATGCTCGCACAGCTATGACGAGGGGCTTTGAGATGGCCCATCCGCTTCATCATGCCGAAAGCTCTGCCCGGAAGTTCGGCGGGGTGCCGTCTGACTATCAGGCCGTCCACGATTGGTTTGACGCCTCGAAAGAGCACCTCGCGCTCTTCACGCACCGGGCCTTGCGCCACCATACCCAAGGTCTGTTCGATGCTGAACGTGCTTTCGGTCTGACCCTGACCAATAGCGCAGGTCGGGACATCCCCGTGCGCTGGATCGGCGAGCAGCATGTTCGAGAAGACTGTCAGCGCCGTATCCCGAGTATGGCGGACTGGCTGCGCCGGATCCAGCCCGAGCCATGGATGGCCAATGGCCATATCGCCCGGCATGTCGGCTCCGAGCCCTGCGGCGACCCAAGGGTTGCCTGGGCCTCCCAGGTCGCCGCCGGAAGAACGGTTCTTGGCCTGAAGGATTGGATGGCGGCGCGCGCGACGCAAGCTTTGCAAAGCGCCTGAAAGCTCTCGGTCGTTTGCCAAACGAATGCTGCATAGAAGCCCGGTCGGAAGATCGGGCTTCTTGCGTCGTTTACCCACCATGCTTCTTGAGGAGGTTCGCATGACACTCGAAGACATCAAGGCGGCCGTCGATGCCGGCCAGACCGTGCATTGGGCCAATACCGGCTACGTTGTCCACAAGGACCGGCTCGGTCAGTACCTCATCACCTATGTGCCGAATGGTAGCTGCATCGGTCTGACCGACCGGGGCGGGCACCGGTTGAACGGAAAAGAGGCGGAGTTCTTCGTCGCGCGATCGGAGGACGCCGCAGAAAATTCGGGCCGCCAATCAAGACCAGAGGGGCAGGGGAGGGGTGTAGCACCCGGAGGCGCGGGGGCATTCCCACTCGGACGGCAGCTCTGACCCGTGGGCGGGGCTGAAAGGAAAGCAAGCTTTCTGGTTTGTGATCCCAGGAGGGGTCGAGAAAGCAATCCCGGATGCGCTGGCAAGAACGTCAGGCACCGGCCAATCCAAAAGGAACCATCCCATGTTCGCAGGAACCCTCACCCGCAATGTCGAGACCGCCGCCGCCGAATACACCGGAATGATCCATTCGACGCGCTTTGACATCGCCATCCAGCTTGAGGCGCGGGCCAAGATGTCCGAACGCAGTCCGGATTATGACGTGACGGCAGTCAACAAGTCGGGCCGCAAGGTGCGCATCGGCACGGCCTGGAATGAGACCGGCAATACCAGTGGCAACCCCTACATCTCGATGCAGATCGATGTCGGCCTCGGCCCGTTCCGGGTCAACGCGGTGCAGACGAAAGAGGCGCGCAAGGCCCAGAGTGGCGCGTTCGAGATCATCCCTCTTGTCTCGAACGGCCTGATGAAATCCGGCTCGGTCTCGGGCGAGCTCACCGCCATGGACGCTGACAACGCCTTCACGGGCTACATCGCCAACATGATGTTCGATCTGGAGTTCATGCTGATCGAGAACAGCTACAAATCCGAGGAGACCCACCCAGATTACCGGATCGAGGTCAGCTCGCCCCGGGGTAAACCAATCCGCGTCGGCTCGGCGTGGATGGCCAAAAGCAGCCGCACGGGCAATGACTACCTGTCGCTGCTGATCAACACGCCTGATGGCGACTTGCGCGTCAACGCCGTGCAGAACGAAGAACAGCGCGGCGGGCAGACCTTCTCGATCATCCCGTTCATCGACAGCGGTGAGCAGCCGCAGGACGCGGGCGCGGGGCTGTCGCTGGTCGCGTGACCTGCGTCTGAGACAGAACAAGCTGAGTTGATGGGGGAGCTGTGGTAACACGGTTCCCCTTTTTTTGTTTAGTTGTGCTCAGAGGCTGCACCGACGAACCAAGCAGTGCTCCAGGAAGCTGTGGGTGCTCGAAATGAGGTTCCAGATGACTGCCTGCCGCCGATTTCCGGCAGTCTCGTAGACTTCGCCAAGGTCGTCAGTTTGAGCGAGGCCGATGCCATCAGAACTAGAACAAACAGTGAAGACATTCTAGATTCTTTCATGATATCCAAGGAAGTGTTAGAGCTTCGAAAAAAACGAGGAGCGGTCTTTTGGGCGAGCAGTACACATCAATCGATTTGTTTTCGGGCGCCGGTGGGCTGTCTGAGGGACTTCGGGTTTCTGGCTTTAAGTCATTGTATGCCAATGAAATCGTTGCGCGCCACGCTGAAACTTATGCCTTGAATCATCCGGAAGCCATCGTTGAGTCGCGAGACATCCGACTAGTTGACGCTTCCGATGTTCGTCGTCGCTTGGGCCTCAAGAAGGGTGAATTGGATCTTGTAGCAGGTGGTCCGCCTTGTCAGGGTTTCTCTATCAATGCGCCGAAGCGTTCAGCGGACGATGATCGGAACAGCCTCTTTCTAGAGTTTTTGCGCTTTGTTGATGAGTTTGAGCCGAAAGCGGTTTTGATCGAGAATGTCCCTGGGCTTGTTTCCTTCGAGGGAGGAGGCACGTTACAGGCGATCCTTTTGGCTTTGGGTCAACATGGATACAGCGCCGATGTAAAGATCCTCTATGCGCCTCATTTTGGTGTGCCGCAAACGCGTTGGCGGACGGTCATCATTGGGATTCGAGGTGATCAAGCCGATCCCTTGCGAGCCTTCCCAGAACCTGTTCGTAACGCACCTCTCCGGGTAAACTTCACCTCTAATTTCGAGGGTAAGAACATCGTCGCTCTTCCTACGAACTTGGAGCTCCCTTCTTTTGTTAGCGTTCGTGATGCGATTGATGACCTGCCTGCGCTCGCAAATGGAGAAACCGGCAAAGAGCGCAAGAACTATCGTAGCGGACCTCAAAACGATTTTCAGGTGGCGATGCGCAATGGCAGCGACGGTGTACTTAATCATGAGGCGCCCCGGCTGGGCGAGATAAATATCAAGCGAATGTCCTTCATCCCTCCGGGCGGCAATTGGACGGACATCCCGGAAGATCTATTGCCGAGAGGCATGCGGCGCGCGCGTCGTTCTGATCACACCAAGCGTTACGGTCGAGTTGCACCAGATGGCCTTGCATCTACAATTCTGACGAAGTGCGATCCACATTGGGGAGCGTATTTTCACTACGAACAGGATCGGTGCTTTACCGTCAGAGAAGCGGCTCGAATTCAGACTTTTCCAGATAGCTACCGTTTCGTCGGTTCTCGAGTAGAACAGTACGAACAGGTCGGTAATGCCGTCCCATCGCTATTGGCCGCAGCAATCGGGCGATCGACTAGAGGCGTCTTGGAGGAACTGCGCAAGCACGCCAAGAAGGTCTCTTAGAAGCATGGCGGCGACAATATTTGAGTTCTTTGGGTATCGTGCGGATGATAGGTCCGACATAGCGAAGCATGCCGCTGATACTGAAGTTTGCCCGATCAGTGGAGAAACCTGTCAGAAGAGTTTCAATGACGGAGTTGTGTCGGGCGTTTGCGCCATTAAGCCCATTACCAGCGAACCCGTTATCTGTTGCCCGATCCGGCTTTACGCGGATGACTACCGAATATTATCGGACATCGCCGATCGAGTCTTTGGACCAAATTTGAAATTGGTCGCGGGGCGGGATGCCGTAAATTACTCAATCGATAATCGAGAAGCTTGCGTCGCCGTTTTTGGTAAAGGATGGGGGGGTGAACTTCGCCTGCCACAAAAATCGAAAAAGGGCGGCTACTTCGTCGATTGGGTTCTTGCGAAAATCAGCGAAGAGGGAGATTTGGTCGAGTTCGTGGCTGTTGAGGTGCAAACGATTGATACGACGGGGACCTATCGCCCAGGCTACGATGCGCTGAAGCAAGACGGCTTGGTTGAAAAAACAACCGCCGGGTTAAATTGGGAGAATGTCGCCAAGCGCATCCTTCCACAACTCATATACAAAGGCCAGATTCTACAACGCGAAGAGTTGTGCAAGAGCGGATTGTTCTTTGTTTGCCCTGAACCTGTTTTTAGGCGCATCATGGAGCGCTTGGGCGGACAGGAAGGGTTGGTTCGATATGCCTTGCAACCCGCGTCAATCACCTTTGCTGTTTATGACTACGATTTTTCGTCTGAGCCTTCTGACGAGACGTCGGTTCCTCTGAAGAACACGCTCAACCACTCGACCACCGTCTACAAAGTGCAGGAAGCATTCAACAATGTGACCTTGCCAATTGAGAACGTTTATCGCGATGCAATCCGACGTGCGCTAGGTATCGAATCTGAATAGCGGACCTCCGCTTGGACGTTTGCGGATCATGAACGGCCCTTCGGTCCGTCGCGCATTCGGCCATGGGGCCTCACCGCGGTGTTGCACCCAGGCCTCCGGTTTGCCCGCCTCGCGAGCACGTCTCTCCCTGGCCGCTCCGCCGGATTGCGCTCTGGTCTGTTTTGCGGGGCAAAACGATCCCGCCGTTTCATCCGTCTCCCGCGTCCGGTCGGGCCGTTTGCCTGCTCGGGTCGGGCAAACCTACCGTCAAAACACACACACATGAGCGCGGAAGCATATCCTCCGGATGGCCCCCAAATCAGCCCGCGTCAAGGATCGCAAAACTTTTCGGCGAGAGCGGGGCCTGTGGCGCGGGGCGGTCCCGTGCGTGAGGGTCTGCGTCTGTCGGGTGTCGCGCTCGGAAAACTTTTGCGCCCGGCAAGCCGGCGGCTGCGCCGTCCCTGACCCGGGCAGATTCGGAAACCAGGCATTCGGCCATGCCCCCACACTCACGTGGTGGCCTAGGAACCGAATACTGGAGACCAGACATGGCTTACGACACCGCAAACACCTACGAGACCATCGAGCTTTTCGGGCTGACCGAGAAGGACGCACAGCTCCCGATCCCCGAGGATCATATCCTGCAGGACAGCATCATCCGCGAAAGCTTCGAGGCTTTGCTCGGTCCACTGCGCGCGACCGGACT
Source organism: Roseivivax sp. THAF30 (assembly GCF_009363575.1). Lineage (NCBI taxonomy): Bacteria > Pseudomonadati > Pseudomonadota > Alphaproteobacteria > Rhodobacterales > Roseobacteraceae > Roseivivax > Roseivivax sp. THAF30. The sequence continues at coordinate 20,443 of NZ_CP045390.1, forward strand.
CGAGGCAGAAATCGAACCGCTGGCCCATGGGCTCGCCACGATCCTTCAGCGCCGCAAGGTGGCGCTTGGCAAGGAGGTCGACCGCACCGCCGACAAGATCGGCGCGTTGGCAAAGTCCCATGACGGATCGGAGATCGCCGAGACCGCGCTCGAAGAGGCGCAGGCGCGCTTCCTCCAGCTGCGCGAGGTTGTCAGCGCCATCGAGGTGATGAGCGAGGCGGCGGCGGAGTGCTATGAGATAGAGACGGGCCACGCCTTCATCCCGGCAGCCGGGTCGCGCGCAAGCGTACGGTTGCAGGAGACCGGGGCGGTCTTCGAGGCGCGGCAGCTGCTGGAGCAGCACGACCGCGAGACCGCCGAGAAGTCGAAAGTCGAGGGCGTGCCCCTGATCGTCTCGGGCGCCACCGACTGGACCGATGTCGATGTGATCTTCAACACGCTCGACAAGGTTCGCGAACGGATTAAGCAGAACCGCAATCAGGAGATCTTCCTCTGCCACAAGGGTGGCAAGCACGGGGCGGAGATGATTGCGTCCCGGTGGGCCCGGGCACGCGGGGTCGCGCAGGCGCGCTTTGATCCTCGCTGGTCCGCGCACGGGCGGGCGGCACCGTTCAAGTGCAATGACGAAATGCTGGACGACAAGTTCGCGGCGACGGGGGTTGTCCTCTTCGGTGGCAACGGGGTCGCGCTGAACCTCGGGCAGAAGGCGGAAGGGAAAGGTCTGACGGTCATGCGGGTTGTGGACCCGGCGAAGAGGTCTGCGGAGAAGTGAATTGGGAGGGTCGCCTTCGGGCGGCCCTTTCACCGTGTTCCCAGAAGTGTGTGAACATCGGCGGTGTCGCAGTGTACTCCAGCTAGGGGCATCGACAGGCTTGGTGATCGCAATCCAGCCAATCTGGTTTTGGGAATGGTTGGATGGTATCTCTATGCGATTACAGCTTAATGTGGCCCTGCGGCAGAAGACATTTGTTGCACAGATCAACACCCGCCCAGGTTTTTCCTAGATGCCTTTTTCTCCGGAACGCACCAAAGAGATTCAATCGCGCATCGATGCGCGTTTACGGTCCGGTCAGGCAAACGATTGGGAAGTGTCCTTCCTCACAAATATGGCTGAACGGTTTCAGCGGTATGGAACGGAGACGCGCCTGAGCACAGCGCAGTATGCGAGCCTGCACAAAGTCTTGAAACTGGAACGGGAAAATCCGACCGAGAAAAGGGCAGCGGCCAACGACACGACTTCTCAACCAGCACCGAAGCGCAGTACCAGAACCGTTCAGGCGAGACCCCGTCCGATCTCCGTGACCCGCGCGATCAATACCCCTCGGCGTGCCGTGCGCAAGGCTCAACGCCAAATCATGGTGCCGTTGGTAATCGCTGTCGGATTCTTCGCATTGGTTGGATCATTGTTTGAATCATCGAACTCGCGATCCACACCCCACAGTCCGTCAGCGGTTCCCTCGTCGCAAACTGCCGACGCCGCTTACGTTTTTGTGACAGGGACACGTGTCAATCAGCGTGCTGGACCGTCTACTTCGAATGCCGTGATGGGTGTCTTGAGCGAGGGAACCCGCGTCGAAAAGCTGCGCGAAGAAGGGCAGTGGACACAAATACGATCCAACTTTGGTACGGGCTGGATGGCGACCAGTTTCCTGTCACCGGTCGCGCCGCCAGCAGAGCGACCTGCCTCACAGGACCGGTCGCTTCGCGCCAGCGATGTGCGGATCATTGACGGTGATACGATCGATGTTCGAGGCCTGACAGCTAACGTGCGTCTCGTTGGATTTAACGCGCCTGAGACATGGAGACCCGCCTGCACTGCAGAGCGTGAGGTCGGGGAGCGCGCAACTGCGCGTCTAGGTCAATTAGTGCGGGGTGCGACATCAATTGAATTTGAGCGCGTGGCCTGTTCCTGCCGGCCCGGGACAGAGGGTACAGATCAGTGCAACTTTGGGCGGTTCTGCGGCTTGTTGTTCGTTGACGGTCGGGACGTCGGCAGCACGCTCATTGCTGAAGGTCTGGCCGTGCCGTACCGATGTGGACGCACCAGCTGTCCCCCACGCCCTCAACCCTGGTGCCGATAGCAGACGCGCCCAACCGACCCAGACGACGGACCTTCGCGCGCGGCAGTACGCTGACCCGCCGCATCGCGAGCGTGACGGATCGCTATCCAGATGCATTGGATCAGAACGAACCAGACCATCTTCGGTCACGATCGACGGGTTCGATGGCGGCTTTAAAGTGGTGGCACAAATTCGGGTCACTCCTTCTTGCTCATTGATGTGGATCGCACGGGGTCGGCCCAATCGTGCCCTGCGCTTCGCTCCGGCAAGCACAAATACGGCTTCCACGGCGGAGCCGCGGACCCTCCGCATTTGCGCTTGCGACCGGGCCTCTTGCCCCCGTGCCGGGTGATCCCCATCGCAACAAGGAGTAACCCAAATGACCAACCACTACGTCGCCACCGTCCCCGTCAAGTTCACCGACACCGATGGCCAGGAGCGCACCCGCTTCCAACGCGTCGGCGCCATGTTCCGCAACACCCGCAACGGGGATGGCTCGGAGTTCTTCAGCCTCAAGCTCGACTTTCCGGTCGCGGTCTCGGAGCTGGTGATGTTCCCGCCGAGCGCAAAGGACCCGCAGGACTAAATCCTCTGATGAGGATGGGCCGCCCCGAGACGATCTCGAGGCGGCCTGATCCCTGTTCCAGGGATGCCGGGTCCGGCGGTTAGATCGCCCGAGGCGACCTCACGAAGCCGCCGGTCGCTGCGTATTGAACGGACGCACTTCCCCCGGAATGATCAGGCCGCGACAGACCGGCCAGTCAGCCTCAAGGGGGCCATCCGCAAAAACCTATCGGCCAGGGCCTCCCGGTTTTTGCGGCAGAGATTTGGCAAGCCAAATCTGGCCCTCCTTGACCCTGCCTGTCCGCTCTGTCGGAGGGGTTTGCGCCCGCCCGCGGTTCCGTCCGAACACATGCGTGTTCGGTCAGACCCTCGGGCGGTGCTGGGGAAGGGGACCCATTGGACAGGTGGGTCGCCCGGTGGTGAGGGCTGCAGAGCCGCGTCCCTGCGGGCCGCGGGGGGAAGCGGACACCAAGGCTGCCAGAGCCAGAAGGCAACGGAAGTATATAATTGACAGTCTGATATATTATCGTAAGTTGGGGTCAGCCTTGGTGGAAAGTGGCAGGAAATAGGGGGTCTTTCTTCGCATGTCGCGCTCAAAACGTCTCACCGATGCAGACCGCATGAAGATCGTTCGCGAGGCTGCGGAAGATGTGACCACGTCGGCTCTGGCGGAGCGGTTCGGCGTGTCGGTGCGGGCGATTCAATACACGCTCAAGGCTGATGCCGAGCGCAAGACGGATGCCGCCATTCCGGTTTCAGCGGTCAGTGTGAAGGTCACCGCTGCGGAGCTTGCGGCGCTCGACGAGGTACTGGCGAAGGCCGGGATTGCGAGCCGTGCCGAGGGGCTGCGGCGGCTCATCCAGGCGGCGGGTGGTGTGTTCGTCCCGGACGCGCAGATGGCAGCTGAAATGGCGCGATACAGGGCCTCTTTGCACGAGGTTGGCAATGGGGTCGCTCAGATCGCCAAGCAGATGACGAAGGCCAACCAGCAAGGGCAGGTGGCTGATGGTGGCACGCGTGCCGAGTTCTCCGAAATGCGCCTTGCGCAGATGCGCGGGCTGGCGCGGTTCATTCTGGATTCCGCGGATGAGATCGACCTGCTCCTGCGGCGACGCCGGGACGCGATGCAGCTGCAGGCCACGGCCGCACTGAGAGAGTTTGCCCATGCGGCTGAATGATGCCGTCGATGCCGTCACGGGCGAGGTCTTCCGGGATGGCTGGAGCCGGATCCGGGGCTCGATGCAGGGCCTGCACGTGGCCAAGCAGAGCCAGCTTGTGCGCGCGGCGGCAGGGCACCGTCCGGCGGTCTTCAAGGCGATCCGGGGCGGTGGCACGCATAATAAATCGCAGCTCGCAAACCAGCTCGATTACCTCACCACCAAATCCACCCATATCGTTGACTCGAGCGGGTATCTGGATGGCAAGGCGAAGCTCGAGGCGGGTGACATCAAGGACCTCACCGAGCGCTTTGCCAAGCGGTGGGATGCGGGCTTCAAGCCCAAGCTCGGGCAGACCACCCACATGCTCATGTCTTTCCCCATCGGCACGCGCGGTGAGGATGTGCGCGATATCGCAACGGATGTGGCCGAGCGGTTCTTCCAGACCGACGCGGGGCATTTCGACTACATCATCGCGGTGCATGAGGACCGCGATCACCCCCATGCGCATCTGGTGCTGAACCGTCGCTCGCAGGAAGGCGAGTTCTTCTTTCTGGGGCGGAACCACCGCTTCAACTATGACGACTTCCGCCTCGCCATGGTCGAGGAGGCGGAGAAGTACGGCGTGCGCCTGGAGGCGACGCGCCGGGTGGACCGCGGTGTCGTGCATTACGCAGCCCGCACCAGCGAAGTCTATGCGGCGAAAGAAGAGGGGCGCGCGCCCCGCGAGCGCGAACGCGTGGGCACCGACCTGACGCGGACGCTGGCGGAGATCGCCAATACCAGAACTGTCTACCATTCGCTTGCCGCGGAAGCCTCCCGGGAGGCCCGCGAGGATATTGCGGCGGCACTCTTCCGCGCGGGCGAGGTGCTGGCGCATGGCGGACAGGTGGACCGAACAGGAGATGTGTATATGGCCGAGGATCAAAGCTTCGAGGATCTGAGAAGCCTCTATGCGGAGAAGCTCGCGCGGGTGCAGGGCATGATCGCCGAGAAGTCCGACGCGGAACGTCCCGTGCTGGAAAAGCGCCTCATCGAGATCCAGACGCAGGTCCAGCACATGCAGCCTCTGGGTTTGCGTTCGAGCACGCTGTCTGAGGTGCCGTCGGAGGGCGGGGTCTATTCCGCGGCGAATATCCAAGAGAGCCAGTTGGAGCGTCTTTCCGAGCCGCGCTTGCGGTCGCGGATCGACGCGGCGCTGCGCGGCACCGGGATCAGCACATCCGAAGTTGTGGCCCGGATCGAGACAGGTGCCTCAAATGCGGCTCTCGAGCATCAGTGGATCGCCGACGATCTCTCCAAGGTCTCTGAAGCCCGCGATCTGAACCTCGAACGCCGCGCTGATCTGGAACAGGCGCGCGACATTCTCAACGATGTGCATGTCGCGCTTGGCACGCTGCTGGAACGTGAGAACGTGCTGCGTCGAGATGGCGTCGTGGAAGCGGAACCGGTCGGCGAGCGGTTCCACTATCACGAGGAAACGGTGCGGGCGATGGAAGGGACAATCCGTCAGGAGATGCGCGCGGAGGGTCTGACAGCGCAACAGATCGAGGACCGAGAGTGGGAGGTGGTCTCAAGGGCGGAGCGCCGAATCGAGACGGAGCAGCGCGCGTATCTCGAGGCACACCCGGACCTGCTCGCACGCCCAGACGATGTGATCGACCGGTCCGAGCCCTACCGGGAGATCATCACCGATGCGGACCGCGCCAGTGAGATCACCCGCGATGTCGACCGGATCATGGAAGGGCGCGACCTCCGCACGCCCGTTGCAGATGCTGTCGCGGATGATTTGCGCGTGCGCTATCCGGACATGCCCTCCCACCTCGCCCGCGGGCTCAGCGCGACCTATGCCGCCGTCGTCGATATCCGGGACACGGAAGCCATCAATCAGGTCCGCCGCGACAACGAGTTGCGCGATGGGCTTGGGGTTGGCACGCGTGACGAACGTCTAGCTACCCGCGATGAAACTGCGCCACAGTCTGACCGTGCCGACCGCCTTGCAGACGAGATTGCGCGTGTCCTGGACCATGAGCGGGCAGGGGAGCTCTCCGCGCCCTTCGAGACCGAGGCGGAGCGGGACGCTTTCCGAACTGAGATCGCGCGTGTGCTAGATGACCGCCAATTGGGCCGGCTCACATCCGGCGATGCCGATGCTCTGGACAAGGTTCTCGAGGACCGTCTCGACCGGCTCTATGTGGCCAAGGTCTACCTGCAATCCGATGCCGCGACGGCCAACACCGAGGCCTTGCGCCAGGTGGTCGATGAACTCGCCGATGCTGAGTATGAAAAACACCGTGCGACAGACGTGGATGGCGAGACCGAGCGGGGACAGGTCCATTGAGCGCTGCTATGGGAAAGGCGCGGATCGCGACCGGTGTCTCGCTGGTAACGCTGGTGACCGCCACCATGGGCTACACCATCGCTTCGGCGGTGCTGACCTACCAGGATCTGGGCTTCGGGGCCGAGATCGACTTCGCCTATATCGCGCAGAACTATCTGGCGATCCTCGAACGCCGCCCAGAGGATGCCCAGCTTATTCACCTGATCATCGGCAGCTTTGCCGCAGCTGGCCTGATGCTGAGCCTCGCCCTCTCAGGGTCAGCCCTCACACGCTTTGGCCAGACCCATTGGCAGAGCGCGCGCGAGATGAAGGCCAACGGGTTCTTCGGTGCACCTGGGACAGGGTTTATCCTCGGCAAACTTGGGACGCCCGGCTCCCGCGCAAAGTACATCTGCTCGAAGGTCTTCCCACACGCGCTGATCGTGGCCCCCACGGGCCGCGGCAAGACAACGGGCTTTGTCATTCCGAACTTGCTGACCTGGCAAGGCTCCGCCGTGACGCTCGATGTAAAGGGCGAGTGTTTCGAGGCCACGGCCCGTCACCGCGCGGCCCAAGGCGACAAGGTCTATCGCTTTGCCCCCACCGATTGGGAGGGCAAGCGCACGCATCGCTACAACCCGCTCCTGCGCATCTATCAACTGAAAGATCCCGCGCGCCAGCAGATGGAACTGCGGCTTCTCGCGACGCTGTTCCTGCAAAGCGACAACGATCGGGTGCAGGGCCTCCTCAAGGGCGGGATCGATCTCTTCGTGGCGGCAGGGCTCTTGGCCTTCCAGCGCAAGCGTCCGACCTTGGGCGAGATCTACCGCATCGCCGCGTCTGGCGGGAACAAGCAGAAGGAGTATTTTGCGCGCGGCCACGAGGTGGACAACAGGGCTGCCAAGCTGATCTTCACGCGGCTGGCCTCGACCAACAATGACACGCTGACCTCTTACGTCTCGCTTCTAATGACCTCCGGGCTCGACCAATGGCAGAACCCGGCCATCGATGAGGCGACGGCGGTGTCGGACTTTGATTTCCGGACCATCCGCAAGAAGCCCTTCTCGGTCTACCTCGTCGTCCAGCCGCTGATGGTGAAACCCCTCGCGCCGCTTATCCGCCTCTTCTTCTCCGATCTTCTCTCCGCCATGCAGGAAAAGGACCCCGGACCGGATGAGCCGTGGCCCGTGATGATCATGCTCGATGAGTTCAACCGCCTCGGCAAGATGCCCATCGTGGTCGAGAGCATCGAGACCCTGCGCACCTATCGCGGCCACCTGGCCGTGGTGACACAAACCATCCCCGCCCTTGATGAAATCTATGGCGAGAACACCCGCCGCGCGCTGCAGGGGAATGCCGGCGTGAAGCTCTACCTGACGCCCTCCGATGAAAAAACCGTCGAGGAGTTGAGCAAGGCGGTTGGCAAGACCACGAAGACCGTGGTCACGCGGTCGCAATCCATCGGCAAGAACCCTTTTGAGGGCCGCAGCCAATCCACGCGAACCGAAGAAAGCTCGCTGTTGCCGGAAGATGAGGCCCGCCGCCTGCCGCTCGACGAGATCGTCATGGTGATCGATGCGCAAATGCCCGTCCGTGCGAAGCGGATCCAGTATTTCGACGACCGGCTGTTCAATGCGATCTACGCGGCGCAGACAGGCGAGTTGCCGTTTCCGGAGCCGGGGGGAGGGGGGCCGCAACGCAATCTGCCGTTGAGTCTGCGCGCCATGCCGATGACACCCTCACCGGACGGGCCCCGTGGACCTGAGGCCGATGTAGAGGTAGCGCGCCAGGCCGCTGATGGCCGACCGACAGGGCAAGCCCATGTTGCCACAAAGAAGACAGCACCTGTCGTTCAAGCCGTTGTCGCCGAGGAACAACGACAGATGGAGATGGATTTTGGGGGCACAGTCACGGATGCCGAGGCAGTGGACGTGGATGATGAGGCGCAGATGCGCTCTGCTGTCGATGATTTGGACGACATGGAAGCGATGTTGCGAGTAGAGGACGGCGGCGAAAAGCTGGTAGCTCGATAGGGTGACGAGGTTGGCTTGTCCGGCGGGGTTTCGACACCCTTTTGCGGTGCAGAAATCTGAATGATGGGCGTATTCCGTTGAAAAACTCGTCCTTGATCGGGTGGCATCTGGCTGATTCAATTCCTGCGAAGGGTGGGAGGATCGGCGATGATGGGACCGCGGCAGGAGGTGCAACCGGCGTTGTTCTACGAGTTCTCGCTTGAGGATCACGTCCCGCAAGACCACTTGCTTCGATCCATCGACCGCTTTGTCGACCTGAGCAGCATCCGCGCCCATCTTGCGGATTTCTACAGCCACACTGGCCGCCCCTCGGTCGATCCCGAGTTGCTGATCCGCATGCTGCTGGTCGGCTATTGCTTCGGCATTCGGTCAGAGCGGCGGCTGTGCGAAGAGGTGCATCTGAATCTGGCATATCGCTGGTTCTGCCGCCTCGATCTGAGTGACAGGGTCCCGGATCACTCGACGTTTTCGAAGAACCGGCACGGGCGATTCCGCGACAGCGAATTGCTTCGCCACCTGTTCGAAACGACCGTTGCCCGCTGCATCGACGAAGGCCTCGTCAGCGGCCAGCGCATGGCCGTTGATGCAAGCCTCATCGAGGCGGATGCGAACAAACAAAACTCGACGCCGAAGGAAGAATGGGATGCGGGGCAGATTGATCCCGCCGACGCATCGCGGGCCGTTCGCGAGTATCTCGACACCCTGGACGAGGTAGCGTTCGGTGCCGCCAGCGAGGTGCAGCCCAAGTTCACGTCGCATTCCGACCCCGCCAGCCAGTGGACGGCAGCCCGCAAGGGCCCGGCATTCTTCAGCTATTCCGACAATTATCTGATCGACAAGGATCATGGCGTGATCGTGGATGTCGAAGCCACCAGGTCCATCCGGCAAGCCGAGGTCGGTTCGACCAAGACCATGCTGGACCGGGTGAAGGCCAGGTTCGATCTGCATCCTGAACGGCTGATCGCGGACACGGCCTACGGCACTGGGCCCATGCTGGGCTGGCTGGTCGACCGCAAGATCGCGCCGCATATTCCGGTCTTGGACAAGTCCGAGCGCACCGACGGCACCTGGAGCCGAGCGGACTTCGAGTGGGACGCCGAGAACGACCGATACATCTGCCCCGAGGGGCAAGAACTGAAGCAATTCCGAAGGAACTATTCCGACCCGAACCGGGGGCCGACCGGACAGGGTAGAGCGAAGTACCGTGCCCTGAAACTGACCTGCCAGGCCTGCCCATCCAAAGCAAAATGCTGCCCGAACGCTGATGCCAGATCCATCACTCGTGAAGAACATGAAGACGCCCGCCAGGTCGCCCGCGAGATCGCCAAGACCGACCAATACGTAATCTCGATGAAGCTACGGAAGAAGGTCGAGATGCTGTTTGCCCACCTCAAGCGAATCCTCGGCCTCAATCGGCTCCGATTACGCGGGCCATACGGCGCAAACGACGAATTCCTACTCGCCGCAGCCGCCCAGAACCTCCGCAAACTGGCTAAGATCCTTCCTGCACCGCAGCAACCGCGAAAAGCCTGACACGAAAGGCGCTCGTGCCCCTTCCATGCGTCGATATTCTGCGCCAGCAAACGAGTGTTTTTCCACAGAATCGGCGGACAGCGGCCGTTCGCCGCGACCGCGAAACTACTCGAGAATAGAACAAGAAGCCGACTTTCGCTATTTTTGCATAGTCGTCGGTTGTCGAACTTTCGAGGCGCGAGGACAGCCCCCATTGGGGCTGCCCTTGGTTCTGATATCAGTGAGCCATCATTTCTTCCGCTACCGCTTCGCCGCTCAGGTCGGCGGGGTAGTAGGTCGGCCAATTGGTCACCTCCTCCAGCAGCTCAGACCGGTTATCACCCCAATACAGGTGAAAATGGCCGGCATCGGTGGGTGCGATGGCGTGGTCGCTGAACTGAATGTAGGAAGGCGCTTCAGCGTCACCACCTGACTTCTCGAAGATGTAGCGAACGCCGCGGTTACCGGCCTCGTAGGTCAAGACTTCGTATCCATCGTCGACATAGCGGCCCTGAAGCGGGTTCCCGTCCTCGAAGAACGTAACGCGATCGCCTTCGATAAAGATACGGTCAACCTCGGTCTCGTATCCAGTGGTGTAATAGGCGGTGTATTCCGCCGAACTCTTGTCGCCATGCTCTGCCTTGTGCGCCATGACCGGGTCGAGCGTTCCATTCTGCAGAAGCGGATAGACCGACTGCCAGTCGCCGGCCCAGTCCGAGAGATCGCGTGGCTTGATTTGATCGTCTTCGAAGTAACCTTTGTAAATGTCGTTATCGCCATGATCGTGGGCGTGTTCTTCTGAGTGATCGTGAGAGTGATCTGACGCCCCTTCGCTTTCCGCGATGCCTGGCGTGGCCAAGGCGAGCAATGCGATGGAGGTCAGGACGCTGACGTTATTGGCGAATGTGTGTTGCATGGGTGTCTCCTTGTTATCGACGGATCAGCGATCCTTTGGCAATATATGTTATGACATAACACTTGCTTCCTAACGCTGCCTTTTAGTGGTGGCAACCGCGCATCCCAGTGAATTCAGTCTGATTCGCCGCAGAGAGCGGTCGGATTTTCCCTGTGTCGTGGTTAGCCACGCCTCAGTCGCGGGACATCTGGAGATTGGAATGCAGCAATAGCGCGAAAGCCCTCAAGTACGTGGCTTCAATGACGAAGGTGCAAAAAAGTGGGCCGCAACACTGAATGTCCTGGCAAAACAAAGCCCTATCAAGGGCTCAAGGCGAGACCTTGTTAAAAGTGCAGTCGAACGGACTTCCGTTAATCCAAACCCACCGCGGCGGTGGACATAGATCGTGGCTCGGCATCTTTCCAGCCGCTTCAGTCCGGCGGGCAGCACCAGCGCTCAATCGAGAAAGAGTCCCGCTGCTCGGTCGTTTACATGCTCCAGTTCAAGGCTGAGGGGTCTTCCCGGAACGCAAAGTGAACCGCGCCGGGTCTGCCGGAGGCTCCAACTCTTGAGTAGACTGGAGCCATCATGAGCAAGACAACGAACAAGTTCTCCCCTGAGGTCCGCGAGCGCGCAGTGCGCATGGTCCTCGACAATCCGGGTCAGCATGGATCGCGCTGGCAGGCGATCACCTCGGTGGCCGCGAAGATCGGTTGTTCCGCGAACACGTTGAACAGCTGGGTCAAGAAGGCCGAGGTCGACAGCGGGCAGCGCGCGGGCATCTCGAGCGACATGGCCGAGAAGATGAAGGCGCTCGAGCGGGAGAACCGGGAGCTGCGCCAGGCGAACGAGATCCTCCGCAAGGGCGAGACATTGTCCGCCATTGGTCCGAGGACAATGTCGAGCGCATATTTTGCCCAGGCGGAGCTCGACCGCCGGTCGAAGTGATGGTGTCGTTCATCGATGCTCATCGTGCGGAGCACGGGGTCGAGCCGATCTGCAAGGTGCTGCCGATCGCCCCTTCCACCTACTACGATCACTTGGCGAAGCGGGCAGAACCTGCCCGAAGGTCGGCGCGTGCCAAACGGGACGCGGCTCTGCGCCCCGAGATCCACCGCGTGTTCGACGAGAACTGGCAGGTCTACGGTGTCCGCAAGGTCTGGCGGCAGCTCGGGCGCGAGGGGATCACTGTCGCCCGCTGCACCGTGGCCAGGCTGATGAAGGATATGGGCCTTCAGGGCATCATTCGCGGCAAGCCACATCGCACGACGGTGCCGGACAAGAAGGCGCCATGTCCGCTCGACAAGGTGAATCGGCAGTTCCGCGTGCCCGCGCCGAACAGGCTCTGGGTCAGCGACTTTACCTACGTGGCCACCTGGAAAGGGTTCGCTTACGTCGCCTTCGTCATCGATGCTTACGCCAGACGCATCGTGGGCTGGAGGGTCAGCACATCGGCCCATGCGGGCTTTGTTCTCGATGCGCTGGAGCAGGCGGTCCATGAGCGCCGGCCGGCGAAGGGCATGGGACTGATCCACCACTCGGATCGCGGATCCCAATACCTGTCCATAAAGTATTCCGAGCGTTTGGGCGAGGCCGGTATCGAGCCCTCTGTCGGAAGCGTCGGAGACAGCTATGACAACGCTCTCGCGGAGACCATCAACGGCCTGTTCAAGGCGGAGGTCATCCACCGCCGCGGCCCTTGGCGCAGTTTCGAGGCCGTCGAATACGCGACGCTCGAATGGGTCGACTGGTTCAATACCCGCCGCCTGCTCCAGCCCATCGGGAACATCCCGCCCGCCGAAGCCGAAGAAGAATACTACGCAGCTCTGGAAGCCGATGCCGTCGCCGCGTAACTAACGAAAATCAGCCTCCGGCAGACCCGGCGCGGTTCAGGCTCCTTGCGCAGCTCGTTCTTCACCAGAGCCGCCAACCCGTCATGCCCCTTGCCGAAGTCCACCGGTCTGGTGGCGACCAGGATCCGCACCCGGTTCGACGGGAAGATCATGCCGGAGCTGCCAACGCACGCACGATTGCGGCAATCCGTTCCGCGGAGGCCCCAGCCTCGAGCCGGATCGTCACCGCTCCCATGATGATCTCGGCAGGTCCGGAGGCGGGGGCCGCCTTCTCGAGGGCCGGTGGCGCGACAAGCATCGTGGCAAACTCGACCTCATCATCCGGCGCAGGCAGCACCAGCTTGCCCTGACGCGCCATCGTTCGCCATGAGGAAACATGGTTCGCCTGAATGCCATGTGTTCGCGCCACCGCTGCAACACTCGCCCCCGGCCGCAAAGTCTCCGCTACGATCCGGGCCTTCACCTCAGCCGGCCACTTCCGGTTCCGCCGACGGCTTCCACCAACCGTGAGAACCTCCAATGTAGCATCCATGGAGAGACTCCTTCCCATTTGACCCTGAAGGAGCCGATCTCAGATCTGGCCGGGCGCAGGAAGGTGGGGAGAAAACACCGGTTACGGACAAATGAAGACGATGCCCGTCTCTTACGTCGTGCGGATCAACTCACTCGCCTGCTGTGCTGTGGTAGGCGTCTGTCGCGTCGTCGAGTGCCTCACGCAGCCCTGGATCATCAACCTCGAGCTTCGCGGCTTCCCTTAGGATCGATGCGATCGCACGGCGAAGTGTCCTGATTTTCTCTTCCTGTGTCATGCCGCGTAGAGATAGCGCGACCTGTCGCCGAGCAAGTCGCTGCACGGGTCAACCTACATTTAAGGTCTTTACTTGGACACCCTCTCTGCCCTAGGGTTGAACGACATACTACGCACAACAACCTAAGCGCTCAAAAGTTGGCTATTGAATTGCTAACTTTTGGGCGTTCTTTTTTGTCCTGTCGATCTGTGGCAACTTCGTGCCGAGGCTGGGCTCATGAAAGTCAGAAGGGCTTTCAGCGGGGACATTGTTTTCCCAGGATATGAAGAGTTATCCCCGCACCCCACTTACCACAACGTTCGTAATGATGATCGACAGGAGTGCAGCTTTTTCGATCTGGCTTCTCACTCCACCTCGGGCAGTTCGACGTAGAACGTTGTTCCAACCCCGATTTCGCTGTCGAACGATATGCTACCGTGGTGTTGGTCGACGATCGCCTTGACGATGCTCATACCAAGCCCTGTTCCGCCACCAAAGCGGTAGGACGTCTCGCCCGCCTTTGTAAAGCGATCATACAAGACTGGTCGGATCCTCTCAGGAATTCCCTGTCCCCTATCCTTGACCCAGAAACCGGCGCGGTCCGGGAGCAGCCCCAACTCAACCAATCCGCCTTTCGGCGACGCCTTTATTGCATTGGTGACGAGGTTCACCGTCAGCTGCAGGAGCATCGCTTCTATGCCTCGAACAACGTAATCTGCACGGTTCACCTTCGGCGTTGAGATCTGCACGTCATTGTCTTCCGCAAATCGCTGAGTGTCGAACACACAGGATTCCAGGAGCAAGCTGAGGCTGATCTCCTCGAACTGTACTTCTTTGGACTGCGCCGAAAGCCTTCCTGCGTCCAAGATGGAGCGGGTCAATGCTTCAAGGCGGTCTGAGCTTCGCGCAGCGCTCGTCAGGAGCTGCTTTGCATCAGATGAAAGATCGGCCGTATACAGCTCCAGCAGGCGCAAAGCGCCTTTCAAGGTCGTGATTGGCGTTTTCAACTCATGACTGGCGGCTGCAATCGCATTATCGCGCTCCGCGTCTGCTCGGCTGCGCGACGTCGCATCGCGGATGACCGCTAGGTAGCCGATCCTATCCCCGCTCGAGGAATCCATTGGAGCAGAATGCGTCTCTCCCACTACGATTCGGCCTGACTTGTGCATGTAGTCGACCATCATCGGCGCGCTCTTGCCCGACACCTCTTGGTTGTAGGCGCGCTGTCCGGCCTCTTCGTAGGCATCGAGACTTGCGTAGAGCGCCGAGCTTTTCCGACCTTCCAGGTCGGAGGACGGATATCCGAACATGTTTTCTGCGGCAGGATTGACCGCAACGATTTCCCGATGCTTATTCGCAAAGACCATGGCATCAGGCATGGCTTCCAAAATCGCCTCGAGAAGCATCGTTTTGTTCTCGAGGTCGTGCTTCTCGAGCTCCAGCTCCCATTCCTTGGAAATCCACTTTCCGAAAAATCTGACAAGCTCCAACTCTTTGTCGCTGAAAGGCTGCTGACGGGGCGAGGCGCACGAGAAGTTCAGGGTGCCGCGTGCTTTCCCATGCACCTTCAAAGGTACGCCAATGTAGCTTTCCAGACCGAAGTCCGCGTAGCAGGGGTGCGTCTTTATCGCGGACGCGCCGACATGGTGAAACGCCGTAACGTCGCGGGCCTCGAGCGTATGCACACAGTAAGTGCCCGACAGATCAAACGAGGTTCCCACGGTCGGGGCATCACCCAGACCGAAGCTGAACCGTACGACATAACGCTCATCAGTGATCTTGCTGATGATCCCGAGAGACAGATCCAAGGCCTCACAACCAACCCTCAAAAGCTTTTTCGCCTTCGAGGCAAAATCCATTTCTGGATCGGCGGCGAGCAAATAAAGCTGCCTCAGCGCGTCATCGATATCGCGTGCGCTTTCTGCATACCAAGATTTCGCCAGCATAGCCTGTCACCCTTCTTCGAAACGCGGCCTAAAGATCATCCACGACTTCGCGAGAGTGTCACGTTCACGTCTCCGAACCGCCCGCTGATGTAGTCAGAGTGTTGCGCTTATGTTTGGAGCATCGCGGCACTACAGACCTCGATCCTGCAGCCTGTTCGCTTCGTCTACGAACCATGCTCGTAGTTTTGGCAGATGCCCTGCACGCGCCGCTGCTCTCAGCCGAAAATCCTTGCCCTCAAGGAAGGCCCAAAGCTGGCGTAGTCATCCTCGGTAAATCGCTTGCGCGTCTCGGCTATGGCAAAATCATCAAGATCATCGAGCCACTCTCTCACAAGAGCCCTGACCATTCCCTCCGCGACAGCCATTTCGCACCCCAGTCTTTTGCAACGCCGCAATGGAATATCCGCAAAGACGTGCGCTGCGCAAAGGTTTTCTCAAGCCGCCCACCGCCCATTGGCTGCTGGGGGCTCCAGCCATGACGTGTTGCAGGTACTTTAAGGAGTTTTCCTCGGTCACGGTACGGTTCGCTGCAGAGCGTAAGGCTGCTCACCGCCTTGAGAATTGTCTTCGGCGTCAATCTCTGACAGCAGCCAATAGCGCGATGCGAGGTCTGCAAGCTGTTCGTTGCTGCGCGATGTCGCATCTAATTTTGCGACTGGCTCAATCGAGGCGAGAAGGGAGCGGCGAGATGCCTTCGGAAGCACCGAAACCGTTCAGATGTGCAAACTGCGGTTTGAAAACAAAAAGGCACTTAGCGAGTGCGCGTAAAGGATGTTCTAGATGCGGCACACTGAATAGCCCCGAATTTCTTAGACGCCCTCGTTCCTCAGTTTCTGCTGCCGCTCGAACTCGAGAGGCGACAGCATTCCGTTCCGCGCGTGCTTGCGCTTCGGGTTGTAGAACATCTCGATGTAGTCGAACACGTCTCGCCTGGCTTCCTCTCGTGTGCGGTAGCTGCGCCGCCTGATACTCTCGCGCTTGAGCAGGTTGAAGAAGCTTTCGGCGACGGCGTTATCGTGGCAGTTGCCTCGACGGCTCATGGAGTACTCGAGGTCATGGGTTTTCAGGAAAGCGGCCCAGTCCATGCTGGTGAACTGACTTCCCTGATCGGAGTGGATCAGCACCTTAGCCTTCGGCTTCCTCCGCCATGTGGCCATGAGCAGAGCCTGGAGCACGACGTCGGTCGTCTGGCGCGACTGCATGGACCATCCGACCACGCGCCGAGAGAACAGGTCTATTATGACAGCGAGGTAGGCGAAGCCTTCCTGGGTGCGGATGTAGGTGATGTCGGTTACCCAGACCTTATCCGGCGCCTCCACGTCGAATTGCCGATCCAGAGTGTTGTCGACCACGACCGAGGGTTTGCCACCATACTTCCCGGGTCGGCGCTTGTAGCCGATCTGTGCTGTGATCCCGGCCAGCCTGGCCAGGCGCGCGACGCGGTTCAGGCAGACGTCTTCGCCCTGTTCTAGAAGATCGTCGTGAAGTTTGCGGTGCCCATAGACCTTGCCGCTTTCGACCCAGGCCTCCTTCAGCAGTTCGGTCTGGCGGGCGTCTTCCTGGGCACGCTTGCGGGGCGGCGCCTTCATCCACGCATAGAAGCCACTCGGCTGGATGCGCAGGCAACGGCACATGGCCCGGACGGAGAACTGCCCGCGATGCTCGGCCACGAACGCGTATCTCACTTTGCATCCCTGGCGAAATACGCGCTCGGCATTGTCCTTGGACCAATGGCGGACAAGCCTCGCCCTTCCTAAGAAACAGCCTGCTGTTCTGGCATGGGCGCCAAGGCGTAACCCAGTATCCTGGCGCGCCGCTGGAGATTTGAGAGAACACGTTGCCTGTGTCGCTCACCATAGGCTGCGGCGCCCTGATCCTGATAAGTCATTCCATGCCGGATGGCGTTGTAGA
Organism: Roseivivax sp. THAF30; assembly: GCF_009363575.1. Classification (NCBI taxonomy): domain Bacteria; kingdom Pseudomonadati; phylum Pseudomonadota; class Alphaproteobacteria; order Rhodobacterales; family Roseobacteraceae; genus Roseivivax; species Roseivivax sp. THAF30. The sequence continues at coordinate 37,482 of NZ_CP045390.1, forward strand.
ACAGGACGGCGATCTTGCGGGCGGTCGCCGTCACCGCCTTCTGCTTTCCGATCCGCGCCGAGAGACGGCGATAGAAGGCGCCCAGAGCGGTGTCGCTGCTTCCGATGGTTGTGGCGGCCAATCGCAACAGGGCCGCCGCCCGGCTCGAGGAGCGCCGCGTCTTCGACGACAGAAGCTTGCCCCCGGAGATCTTGTTGCCGGGTGCCAGGCAGAGCTAGGATGTGAAGTGCTTTGCCGTCTTCCACGCGCGCAGATCAGTGCCGCACTCAGCCACCAGCTTTAGCGCCAGCGAAGGACCAAGGCTATGTATCTGGGTCAGGTCGGTTCCCAATACCCCGTAGAGTGCTGCTCGCACGTCGAAGGCCGGTGCATTGACTTGCCTACCTTTGATCCGGGCCTTCGGCAGCGGCGGCCGATCGTCCCCTCCCTTGACTGAGAGGGCGGCAACAGCCGCCTCCAGCCGCTGATCACATTCCTCGATCTTGGCTTTGTAGAAGTCGTAAAGGTCAAGCGACTGCGCCAGAGCGAAGACATGTTCCGCTCGGTCATTGCCCACAAGTGCTGCCCGGATTGTCTCCGGCGAGGATTTGCATCGCACATCGCGGTAATCGGCCAGCACGTCCGTATCGCGCTCACCCGCGACGATGGCGCGAATGATCTTCATGCCGGTCGCGCCGGTGATGTCGGAGACGACATGGTGCAGCTGTAAGTTCATCTCCATCAGCGCCTTCTGCATGTGTTGAATATGCGCGGCCGCATACTCTGTGAGACGTTCGCGCTGGCGCATGTAAGCACGCAGGGTTGCGATCTCGGCTTCGGGGCGGAAACTACCACGCAGCAGGCCGTAGGAATGCAACTGGCGCAGCCATTCTGCATCGCTGACATCAGTTTTGCGGCCGGGCACGTTCTTGGCATAACGGGCGTTCACCAGGATCACCTCGAAGCCTCGGGCCTCGAGGATCTCGAACGCCGGGATCCAGTAGACGCCGGTGGATTCCATGGCCAAGCTGGTGACGCCGCAAGACCGGAACCAGTCGGCGAGGTCGTGCAGATCCAGGGTGAACGTGCCGAAGGCGCGCACTGGCATGTCACAGCTGGATGGGTTTACCGCTGCCATGTGCATCGTCAAGCCGATGTCGATCGCGGCCGCATTGGGATTGACCATCTTCAGGTCCGGGTGGTCGCCGGTCGTAAGTCTGGGCATGACATCTCCTCGGTTCAGAACGAAGGGCGTGGGCCATGCAAGTTCGTCATCTTCCTATCCGGGATCGCCGCGAGCGCGCCGTCACCACTCTCAAGTGCGCATCAGCCCATGTGCCACGTTTTTAACGGGGTTCAGCCCACCAATAAGCCATCGGCAACTGCCCTTCGCTAAGAGCTTAGCACAAGCTGTTGCTACCGCGCACAGGCGGGCTGTGGCCCAAAACGGTTTTTTAGGATGTCACGCTCCTCCGAGACCCGCGCCAGCTCCTTCTTCAGGCGCCGGATCTCGGTGTCCTTCTCCGCCTCACCAGACGACGCCTGCGCGAACTTCTTCTTCCATGCGTAGAGCGAATACGGACTGACCCCGAGACGCTCCGATACTTCCCTGACCGGGTAGCCCCGCTCGGTGATCTGCGCGACCGCGTCCCGCTTGAACTCATCGCTGAACTTGCTGCTGCTCATCATGGCCTCCTTGCCTCAAAATTAGCGAAGAAGGCGTCTACGATACACGGGGCTATTCAACACGGGGCTATTCAGAGGATGTTTATGACCGCATAACGAACCGCATTATCGAGAGCCTGGAAGCCGGTGTCCGGCCTTGGCTGAAACCCTGGAACGCGGAACATGCCGCAGGTAGGATCACACGCCCCCTTCGCCACAACGGACAGCCCTATTCCGGGATCAACGTGTTCATGCTTTGGATGGAAGCCGAAGCTGCCGGATATACCGCGCCGATCTGGATGACCTTCCGCCAGGCCCGCGAGCTCGGCGGGCATGTCCGTAAGGGCGAGAAAGGCGCTTTGGTCGTCTACGCTAACAAGATCACTAAGACCGAGACCGATGAAGAAACCGGCGAGGATGCCGAGCGCACCATTCCGTTCATGAAGGGCTATACCGTCTTCAACGTCGAGCAGATCGACGAGCTGCCGCCGCATTACTACGCCAAGGCTGCTGAGCCGACCCTCGATCCGGTCGAGCGCATCGCGCCCGTCGAGGACTTCCTTGCGCATACCGGCGCTGACCTGACTCATGGCGGGAACCGGGCCTTCTACATGCCGTCGCAGGACCGTATCCAGATGCCCCCGTTCGAGTTCTTCCGCGATCCTGAAAGCTACTACGCCACGTTGCTGCATGAGACCGTGCACTGGACGAAGCATCCGAAGCGTCTCGACCGTGAATTTGGTCGCAAGCGTTGGGGCGACGAAGGCTATGCCATGGAAGAGCTGGTCGCAGAGATCGGCTCGGCCTTCCTGTCGGCTGATCTTGGGATCACCCCCGACATCCGTGATGATCATGCCAGTTATATCGCGTCCTGGCTCAAGGTCTTGAAGAACGACAAGCGCGCGATCTTCGCCGCGTCTGGTCATGCGCAGCGCGCGGCAACCTTCTTGCACGAGCTGCAACCAACACCGCCGGAGCCGGAGCTCGATGACGGGCTCGACCGCCGCACTGCCCCGAGCGGAGTGCAGCCATCATGAGCTGGCGCATCGAAGACCACCCGGATGGTGGTTTGCAGATCACGCATCTGGCCTCACCGCGCTTCACAGCGCGGTGGACAACCGGTGCGTTCCCGATCGACCAGGTGCGCGAGGGAGCGTTTTTCTGGACGGATGAGGGCGGCGCGCCCGAGGACAGCATACACTTGTATGATTTAGCGTGGGACCAGTGGCCAGAGCAGCAAAAGATGCATGCTCTCATGGAAGAAGCCGTCATTATGATCGAGCGGCATATCATAGGTATGGCGTGATAGGCTTATCACTCATGACATGTCGCCAAAAAGGACAGACTATACCACCACCGGAGTATAATTCTCGACACTGAAAAGTGATAGAAGGAAAAAAGGCGGGCCATTTGGCCCGCCAGGTGCTCGGTTAAACCTTAATTTAAACTATAAACCAGAGATACACCGAGGGAATTATCCGTATCATCGAAACCAGGCTGTGGATCTGTGTGATACTCAGTCGCGAGGCTTGTACGAAGCGCTAGACTTTCGCTCATTGCAACGTTCACGCCAAATTCGTTTACAATGACGGTATCTGAATCTGAGCCAATGATATCTGTATCGTTGGTTAAGAAAGTGGTATCGTTGATATTGTACGCATAATTCGACGATACGCTGATAGCGGCTTCGTCAAAATCTGCGTCAAGCGCGTTGTCCAACGTTGTCACACGATATCCTGGACCAGCTTGGACAGACCACTGTACTTGAGATGTATCGATGATGCGATATCCAAGACCAAAGCCAAGGAATGTGTCACTTTCGAATGCGGAGAATTCATCGACCGTGCCCTGCAATTTTGCAAAGCCGTAGGTGCGATCCGTGAAGGTGCGATTGTACTCGAAATCGTAGAACAAGCTTTCTTCTGTCGTGGATCCATTATCTTCGCTGTAGGAATAGTTCAGTTGTAGCCCATAACCATTCTGGCCATCGAAGTAACCAAGATTAGCGCCGATGCCAACGTTGCTGGTATCGGTATTACCACTTGATGCGGTAGCACGTAGCGCGACAGATCCGTCGAAGCCAAGCTTACGACCTTCATTCCCAAACCGGTCAAGATCGCGGTCGAAATCGTCGTCGATATCATCCCGCAGGTCTTCGTTTCGGTTTTCAGCGATGTCAGTATTGCTAAAAACCGTCTGCGCGATGGCCGGCGCTGTGAAGGCGACACTGCTAGCTGCAATTATAGAGACGTTTAGAATTCTCATATGGTTGGCCTTTCTCCTTAGAGATGTCCGGAGTGATCTGAGATCTCAGATGCATTGAGTCAGATTTCGAAGGAGGTGTAGAGATACGTGAAAACTTCTCCGAAAGTTGTGACTGTATTTCACATCCAATTTTGTTCTCGAAGCACTCCTCGACAATGGGTTTCGGACGCTTTTGGCCCCTTCGTTTGCGAGTGCTTAAGCAACCTCTAAGCAAGTGTGAAATTTATAATATTTGTGCTTGCAACAAGTTCTGGAAATGAGTCGTGTAGGGTGTTAGGGGCTTCTGACTATGGATATTTCCCTGATCAGAACCTTTCTTGAGGTCGCATCCACAGGCTCTTTTGGTCACGCCTCAGAGCGTCTGTTCGTGACACAGTCAGCCATCAGTTTGCGTGTGAAGCGTTTGGAAGATCTCTTGGGCCAAGAGCTTTTCGTGCGCTCTAAGGCGGGCGCTTCGCTAACGTCCGCCGGTGAGGAGTTCGAAGGCTATGCGCTGAGCTTGCTCAAGATCTGGGAGGAATCGCGTCAGCAAATCGCACTTCCCAAGGGGTACACAGACGCGCTCAGTATCGGAGGGCAGTATTCTCTCTGGCCCCGCCTGGGCTTCCGGTGGCTGGATCGTTTGCGGAAGTGCCGTAAGGATCTGAGTTTGAAGGCAGAGGTTGGCATGCCCGACCGTCTCACGCGCTATCTGTTAGAAGGTCAGGTTCAGATTGCATTAATGTACACGCCACAGCTCCGGCCTGGGCTGACGGTGAAGCCCGTCATGGCAGAAGAGCTCGTCATGGTGGCTTCGTGGCCGGAGCCCACACTGGACACCCTTAATGACCGTTACGCGTTCGTCGATTGGGGGCCCGAGTTCGTGCAGGCACACGCTTTACACTTGCCTGCACTAACCAATCCAGGGCTCACGCTCTCAACCGGTGCTCTCGCCGGCGACTTTATCCAAAATCGGTCCTTGGCCGCGTATTTGCCAGCCAGATACGTGAAATCACTCGTGGACGAGGGGGCGCTTCACTACGTTGCGGATGCGCCAGCCTTCCCGTTCCCGATATGGTCGGTCTGGCGTGACGATCTTGATGAGAACATCGCCCGCTTGGCAGAGCGCGAGCTCAAGGCGACAATAAAAATTGCTGAGACCGATCAAGAAGATGTTCTCGATGCCCTCGAAGAACTAAGCGAAGATGGCGTGGTCGAGACGCTTGGCGATTTCTTGGACAGCGAAGAGGATAGTGAGTAGCAGTTAACAGGCTGCTGAAGAAGTCGTGCTGGCAGGACGTTGTCCCGGCGGCAAAGATCGGAAGGCGGCTCTCCGCGGTCGTCGGGCTCGGGTCCGGAGGCTCCTTTCGTCCTGCCCGTTAGGCCAGGAGCTTCGGTAATCTGGCCAGATTGCAGGCCGCCATGGTCATCGTGAACTGCGCGCGGACCCTGTCGAGGCCGCGGTGAACGGTCTGGGCCATGCCACCCACCGTCTTGGCCCAGCCGAAGGGTTCTTCGATCTTCTTCCGGCACCGCTGTGATAGAGCGTAACCGGGATGCTGCGTGGTCCGCCCGTCGATGGCTGAATGCCGGGCCTTCTGTGCGACATGCGGCGTCACGACCATGCGCCTGAGCTCGGCGACGAAGTCGGCGCTGTCGTAACCCTTGTCCGCCCCGAGCGTCAGGCGCCGGGCCGAACCCGGAGAGTGGCGATTGATCATCTCGAGCGCCGCCTTCCGCTCGCCACGGCCATCGGCGTAGGTCAGGTCGGCCTGCACCACGAGGCCGTTGCGGTTCTCCATCAGCGTATGCCCCATGAAGCAGAGCATCGCCGCGGCGCCCGGCGCCTTCTTGTAAAGGCGCGCATCCGGGTCCGTGACCGAAGCATGGGTGGCGTTCGAGCGCTTCTCTCCCCGGAAGTTCACCTCGGCGTTGCGGCTCTGGCGGGGCGTATCGGTCATCGGCTGGGTCTCGGTCTGCTGGGGCTGGTCGGTGTCCGTGGAGGTTTCGTCGGCGGGTGGTGACGGCGGCCCGCCGGGACTGCCGTCTTGTGGCGGCGGCGGGCTGTCCTTCGGCTGGAAGCTCTTCATCGAGGCCCACGCCTTGATCAGGGTGCCGTCGACCGAGAAGTGCTCGTCCGACAGCAGCGGCTTGACCGAAGGGTGCCCCAGGATCGCGGCCATGATCTTGCGCGACATGTCGGTGGTCAGCAGCCGGTCGCGGTTCTTGGTGAACACCGTGGGGACCCAGACCGGGTCGTCGATGCCGAGACCGATGAACCACCGGAACAGCAGGTTGTAGTCCATCTGCTCCATCAGCTGTCGCTCCGAGCGGATCCAGAACAGGATCTGGAGAAGGCTCGCGCGGATCAGGCGCTCCGGCGCGATGGAGGGGCGGCCGAAGTCGGTGTAGAGTCCGTCAAACTCGGCATCGAGGCTCGCCAGCGCGTCATTGACGATCTGCCGGATCTTGCGAAGTGGATGACCCGCCGGGACCCGCTCCTCAAGATCAACATAGCTGAACAGCGACCCGATCGCCTCGTCTGTCCCGCGCATCGCCACCCCCGCCGCCGCGCCAAAGGTGAATCATGTTCTCGAAACCGCGTCGAGCCCGGCCTTTTTCAGCAGCCTGTTGATATAAGCGATTATCATCTCAAGCATTTAAGTTATTCGTTTCACAAATACATATAGCCCTTGCTAGTGCAATCTCTATGCAAGATCGATCATGTAAAGACGTTCCGGAGAGCGAAGCTCCGCCGGAAGACAAGCCCTATATTGAAGAATTACGCAGTAAAGACAGACGCCGCTGCTTTGGTTTCAAGGTCGGCGGCTCACTGGTCGGACCTACTGCTATGGTGGCCTGTCAGGCTGTTTTGGCTCGCCAAGTATATCAGCGCTTGCTGCTCATTCCTTCACTCAACCGTCTAAGAGGACAACTTTACCTGGTCGCCTGGGAAGAGCTTGACGATGCTCAGAACTTTGCGGCTCTTAAGGCGGACCTTGGCATTACCAAGCCCGTAGACCGGAGTCTTGCTTTGCCCATGAGGGATCTCAATAACATTCCAGATACAGAGGCGGATGCGATCATTCGACAAGGATACTGGCAAGTGCTCAGGCTTTGCGCAGACCTTGGTATGATTGATGGACGTGGTGTGCCCTCTAGCTGAAGCATCCTACACACAAAAATAGCGATGACGATGAAACGGAACGTGAACTTGCAAATTAGAGTACGAAAATGGCCAACAGCCATGCTTACAATTTTCCTGCTGTGTGTGGTGTCGACGCCATTAGATGCAGAAAACGCATCGATCTCGGAAGAAACCGTAGGCCAAACCTATCAAGAAATTAGTGAGCGCTTTACTCGGAAGTGGGCTAAGACACTACGCCCGCTTGAGGACCCCGACCCCGATGTGGATTGCCTCGCAGAGGCACTCTACTTTGAAGCGCGGGGAGAACCCGTGCGAGGGCAAATTGCCGTTGGGGAAGTTATACTCAATCGTGTGGAAAATTCAGGCTTCCCAGAAACGGTATGTGATGTGATCTATCAGGGTGTCGATTTCGATCACGGCTGTCAGTTTAGCTACGCTTGTGATGGTCTGCCTGAGGCAATAGACGACAAGACATCACATGACATCGCGCTCCGGCTCGCAGCATTTTTAATGCGTGAACCGGAGCGGCATTTTGCGAAGGGCGCGCTCTTCTATCACGCTCTTTATGTGTCACCGAATTGGACAACCGGTTTGGAGCGGCTGGCCAAAATTGGGAATCATATTTTCTTTCGACCATGATTCGTGGTGTGGAAAGAATTTTATTCCTAATCATACATGTGCATGCATATAACCGGAAGGGCTGGCATGACCAATTCTGACTATCGGTTGGGTCGACGTGCGCGGCGACCGCGTGAAATACCACCATTAGGATGGCGAGATATAGCACTTCGGCTCTATCGCAAGATTGGCGACGATCACGTAGTGGTTGTGTCAGCTGGCGTGGCTTTCTTTGGTTTGTTAGCCATTTTCCCCGCGCTGACTGCCTTAATCTCGATCGCCGGCATTATCCTGGAGCCAAATGACGTTTATGGATATTTGGATGAAATTTCAAATATTCTACCTCCGGAAGCTGCAGGTATTATCCGTGACCAAGCTCAGCAGGTCGCCTCGCAAGAAGATTTCGGGGTAGGCATTGCTGCTATATTCGGTCTCTTACTCGCATTGTACGGTGCGTCACGAGGCTTGAAGACCCTCATCGAGGGTATGAACATCGCCTACGCTGAAACAGAAGCCCGCAATATTTTTTGGCTATCTATAGTGGCTTTTTGTCTTACTGCACTACTCGTAGTTGGAGCGGTTACAGCAATTGTTTTTACGATCGTTGTTCCAGGAGTTCTCGATCATTTGGGCTTATCGAGTTTCACAGTGGCACTTGTCACGTTTGGACGTTGGCCAATACTTGCTATTTTTACTGTTTCCGGATTGGCTGTCGTCTACCGCTATGGACCATCAAGACGGAATCCAAAATGGCGGTGGGTCTATCCTGGTGCATGTCTCGCAACAGTACTCTGGATCATTTCCTCGATAATATTTTCAATTTATGTGAGGAACTTCGGAGGATATAACGAGACGTATGGTGCACTAGGGGGCGCCATCATCTTACTGACATGGCTATGGGTATCCTCTTTCATCATCCTACTTGGAGCAGAGCTTAATGCTGAGATGGAGCACCAAACCCGAGAGGATACCACCGTTGGCCGCGATCGCTCTGAAGGCAAACGTGGCGCAATAAAGGCCGATACAGTTGGTGAAAACGTTGCCTCAAAATTGGAGCATAGTGAAACGAAAGAATGAATAAATTTCGGACCAAGAAATGCAATTTGGGGGATGGCCGTAAACGGGGGGCCTAGACAACATATAAGTGGGCCTCTGGTAGCTGAGGGATTTAGGCGAGCCGTAACATAAAGTCCGTCAGTATCCGCAGTGTGATACGGGATAGACTTGCTCGAAATTAATGCATGCCCGGATAGTGTAATCAGTTGTGCAGCTCATCCTTTATCTCGATGAGCTGGATCAAATTTCCACAGGTGTCGTCGATCACCGCTATGCGGACTGATCCTGCGTCGACAGGTGTCTGTACAAATATCACATCAAGATCGCGAAGCCTTTTATACTCAATATCGAGATCTTCCACCTCAAACGAATGCGCAGGGATTCCGTCAGCGACAAGCGCCCTCTTGTAAGTTGGAATTGCCGCGTGGGAACTGGGTTCTAACAAGAGTTCAGGCCCGTCAGGTTGCTCGGTTGATACGACCGTCAGCCAACGATGCTCCCCGAGCGGAATATCGTTCTGCACCTTGAACCCAAGAACATCGACGTAGAATTGCTCTGCCTTGTCCTGGTCATCCACAAAGACGCTCGTCACGTAGATTTTCATCGCCTGCTCCCTTTTTTATCTGTTTGGCATGATGATAGCAGACATTCATGCGCTGCGCAGCATCACGCGCATTCGACTCGAAGAGGTCCTTCGTCGCGTGCTGTCCGAACGACCGCTGTCGGCTTACCGTAGGATTTCACACTCTCCCGCAAACGCCCCATAGTTTCGAGGCCGTCGGATTTGCGACACTCGAATGGGTCGACTGATTCAATACCTGACGCCTGCTCGAGCCAATCGGGAATATCCCGCCCGCCAAAGGCGAAGAAGAATACTACGCAGCTCTGGAAGTCGATGCCGTCGCCGCGTAACTAACGAAAATCTACCTCCGGCAGACCCGGCGCGGTTCAGTTTCCCAAAACCATTTGCGAATTCTGCCGACTCGGTTTGACGGTGCTGAAATGGGCACATCCGGCAGCAGATCAATATTAGCATTCATATACTCCCAAAGCTGCACTGAGACGTCTAGGTCAACATCTTTCCACTTCAGAGCCTTTTTTGCGAGATCCGGTTGAGTATCAATCCAATCAAGCAATCCACCTCGTATGTCATTGTCCGACATCGGGATAGCTTTGCGGATGGAAGCAAAAGCTTCTGCACATTGAGCTGCACCGATAGTTCGCAAATCGTCGGCCAACCTGTGTGATCGCGACGCGCAGTCCGCCCAGGCAACTGATCCTAGAATACCCAATCTACCGTTCGTGTGACGTGTCCATTTCAGAGCAGAAAGACACACTTCCACCGCTTCAGTTCGGTTCTCAGCTCGATCAAGTACATGTTCAACTTTTCGCAACTCTGTCGGGTGTTCTCGCGACAGCACTTCTCTGAGGGACGTTTCCATTCCTCTACTTTATCAGTTTACACGCTTGCGGCATAGAAAATAGAAATCTGGCTCGCGATTAGGTGACAATAATAGGGTGCGATCTGCCGAAAGTCCAACCGATTCACCAAAGCTGTCTGCGCACGTATTACAGAAAGAAGCCGTTGGTGACTGCCGCAGCATTTTTAAATTTAAGTCCTTCGACAGCTTTCGCTGCAGAATGTTGGATGAACGAGCGATTCTGGAATAATCGGGACAAAAATGGTTGTTTTTGGCAGCCGTCCTTACGTCGCCCAGGATCAATCGCTTAGCTTGGACAGAAACCCCCGGCAAAACCTTTGCAGTTTTGGCAGGTTTTTGTCGCCGCCACCTTACCGCCGACCGAGCCGACTCAGCCTCGAAAGCTGCGCCAGCATCCGAGCGCCCGTACCGGTCCCGTCGCCGGGAGGAGCAGCGGTTGGTCCGCCCGCAGTATTGGGTCGTGTTGGCAACGCTTGAACACCAAAGAATTGTCGCGCGCGCAGAGCTGCGTATTCCGCGCCAGTCGCACCTCCGATGGCGTACCGGTTGTAGACTTGTTGGCTGCCTGCAAGACCTCGGGCAAAAGCATAGCTGCCGCCGAATCCAGCTGAGAGTGCTGGCATCATGATGTTTCCAGAAATCGCTCGAACCAGGAATGGCGTAGCTATGATGAATCCCTTTGCCATCAGCACCATCATGAAGAACGGAATGAGCGCGCCGATGTTGGAGGCGCCTTCCGGGTCGCCCAGTTCAGCAAGAAGCGCACGCGAGACACCCGTGATCGTTGCGAACACACCGGCAACAACGATGGGGTACATCGCAAAGGAAATCAGCGCCGAAAGCCAGCGCGCGAAATAATCCTTGGTCACTTCAAAGAGGGTCAGGAAGATCATGATAGGTGCAATGCCGATCAGCAGAGCGATCATGAGCCTGGACGCAACGACGATGAACGCCGCCAAGCCACCGAGGATCGAGAGCAGCAAGACCCCAAGGGTGTCCAACAGGGCACCGACCATCCAGTTCAGTTCAGATCCCGCGGCATTCAGATAGTCTCCGAGCGCTGCAATCAGGTCGTCGAACTCCTCGGCGAAGGTGCCCGATGGGCCCGGTGATCCGCCACCGACAGAGGCCACAAGCGATCCGGCAATGCTGTCGATCCCATTCAGGATCGCCGCAGCAAGGATGTTGAACTGTACCCAGTTGGTTGCAAATGCGCCTATCAGTCCGATTTTCACAGCGAGCCAGAAGGCCGTGCGCCCGTCCATGGCGCGATACTGGTAGATCGTGTTGATGAAAACGAGAATGACAACGAGCGTGGTGCCGAGTACGAGCATCGTTCCGACTGTTGCGGCGACCGCGCCAAACTGCGTCTCAGCAGCGGTATTGAGATAGCCTTCAGCCGTTTCCACGAAGTAGGTGACGACACTCATGGAGCTCTACCAGTTTCCGACGGCTTCGCAGATTGGCATGGCTTCGCGCCGAAGCTCATTTGCCTGCCGTCGGTATTCTGACGTTGCTTCCACGATTTCCCAGTATTCAGATGTGGCGAAATTCTCGAAGTAGACGCCTTCAGCTGCCTCCCAAGGCGGATACCGAGTGGGACATTCACAGCTTTGGGCTTCAACGATGCGTTGCATGCTCTGCGCGCGATAGATTTGTTGAGTCAGAAGCCGTTTGTGGGACTCGCGTACTTCGAGTTCTTGCATCCACTGTGGCTCTGGAGACTGATCGGGACAGACATCTGGCTGGTTATCGAGCGTTGGGATCAGGCTCCGTTCAGCGATGCCAGCGGTTGCGCCGAAAACGACGATCAGGCCTGCCGTCACAACGACCCGAATCATTCTGAAGCCACCTTCGTCGCCAGAGATTCTCGCTTCAAGAACGTGGTATAGCCGTGGTCACCGACTTCAGCTGTAATGACTTCCCACCCCTCCGCGCCGCGCTCATTCAAGGCGCTTCTCATCGCGTCGTAGTCTTTTTGCTTCTTCACCTGGAAAAACAGGATGTCATATTCAAAGGTCTTCATTGGGAAGCTCCGATCTGGCCCATGCCGGGGAGGTAGAATTCGGTGATGCCGCGCTTGCCGTCGTGGCGACCGGCCTGGATGATCACGTCGATGGAGCTCTCGATGTACAGGATCATGTCAGCATAGGTCATCGGGATCTCGGTCTTGAGCGCGGCGATAGCCAGACGCTGCACGGCAAGTTGCGGGGTTTCGGCGTGCAGCGTGGTCATCGACCCGCCATGGCCGGTGTTGATCGCTTCGAGGAAGGTCATGGCCTCCTTGCCGCGCACCTCGCCGAGGATGATCCGGTCGGGGCGCATGCGAAGTGTCGCGGTGAGCAACACATCGGCGGTCTGGAATTCCGCGTCGCGATTAGCGATGAGGGTCACGGCATTGGGCTGGGTCGGCAGAAGCTCGGCGGCTTCCTCGATGGTGACGATGCGTTCCTCGGATGGCACGTGAGAGAGGATCTTGCGCGCGGCGACGGTCTTGCCGGTGGAGGTGCCGCCAGAGACGATCATGTTGAGCTTGTTCTCGACGCAAAAGGCCAGCGCATCATCGATCACGCCTGCGGCTACGACCTCGCGCAGTTCGCGTGTTTTCTCGAGGCGGAGTTCCTCGAGCTTGCGTTCCTTGCCATAGAGGAAATCAAGTGCGATCCCGTCGAGCGGCAGGCTAGAAAAGAACCGCAGGCTGATCGACATGGCCGAGAGCACGGCAGGCGGTGTGATGACCTGCGCCCGGATCGGTCGCTCCTTGTAAGCGATGGAGACCGAGACGATCGGGCGGTCCTTGCTCATGGTGGTATTGGCGGAAGAGGCGATCTGGTTGCCGAGGTCTTTGACTTCCGTTGCGGTCAATACCTGGTCCAGCTTCCGCATGAAGTGATCGCCCTGGAATTCTCCCCAGCAGCTGCCATCGGGATTGATGCAGATCTCGATGACATCGTCGCGTGAGGCGGCGTCGATCCGATCAAGCGAGGTCTTGAGATAGCTCAGCGACATGGGCTCAGAATATCTCCAGATCGCGGTCGACCATCACCGTGACGCGCGCGCCCTGATCGACATAAATGACCGGACCGATGGAGAGATAATCGCCAATCACGCTGTCCGTGGCATCGGCGAGATCATCGCCCACGTCTTCGAGCACGTCCGCAGTGGTCTCGTCCTGTACATTTGCAGCGGCCGCACTTGGCGCGGCGGAGATCAGCGAAATCAACGCCGCAGAGCCGAAGCGCTCATCAAACCGGGTGTCGACGAAGCCGGTCACGCCGGAGCGGCCAAGTTCATCGCCCCCAAAGGAGCTGATCTGGATGGTTTGATTGTCAGGCAGGATCATCCGATCCCAGGCGATGGTGACCCGGCGCTCCGCGATATCGACGCCAGAGCGATAGCGTCCGATGAGACGGGAGCCGCGCGGGATCAGAAGGCGGGAGCCATCGAAACTGAACACATCTTCGGAAACAACGGCACGGGTTTGGCCAGGGAGGGAGCTGTCGAGGGCGGTTTCCATGACGGCCTGGATCATCGTGCCCTGGATGATGGTGTTCGACGAGTTGGCGATGACCTCAGCTTGCGTCACCGACGTTGGCAGCGCGCCGTTCAGCACGAAATCCGTCACTTCCCCAAAAGTCCGCTCGGTCAGCGCCGTCTCATTCGCACCGGAGGTGCTACCAAAGGCTATGGTGGGCGAAGTGATGCGGCGTTCCTGAAACGCGCGTTCCTCAGCCGCGCGGCGTTCAAGTTCCGCCAGCCGCCGTGCCTCTTCCTCGCGGCGCAGCCGCTCTTCTTCCCGCGCGCGCAATTCGTCCTCGGTGGGGCCGATTGGTGCCGGAAGGGGCCGGTTGGCCTCGAGTTGGGCCAGTTCCAGATCCATGCGGAGTTGCTCCAATTCCCGATCACGTGCGGTGAGCTCATCGTGAAACTGCTGCTGCGCGGCTTCTGACGCGGCCTGCAAGGCCGCGATTTGGGCGGTCAGCGCATCGATGGCTTCGGCGGCAGCCGTGTCTTCTTCGACGACGGGTTCAGGCGCGTTGCGCAACTCCTCGATCTGGGCCTGGAGGGCGGCGAGCTGGGCCAGAAGCTCGGCATTCGGTTCTGTCGGTTCAGGTGCGACCAAAACGACTTCGGGCTCCGGTTGGGGAAGGGTTTCGATGGCGCCAAAGCCGTCGCCCTCGTTCTGGAACACGTCCGGAGTGGCCGTGGGCAGGGCCTCCTCTTCCTTCGGTTGGGATAGGAGATAGAGCAATGCACCGCCGGCACCGATCACGAGGACGACGACCAAAGCGAGCAGCGGCGAGCGCCGTGGGGCAGGGGGCGAACTTGCGCCTTTGCCTTGCTCGAGGGCGGCGAGGCGTTTCTCGAGGTCCGCGTTTCCGGTGTCGCTCATGATCCCACCCCCGCAGCCGGTGTGGCCTCGATGCAGACCACCTCGTCCCCGATCCGTAAGACCCATTGCCTGCTCACCCCGGAGACCCGGATCACGCCGTCCTCGGTGGCCTGCGTGTTGACCGTCCGCTCGCGACCATTCGTGTAGCGAAAGATCGCGGGCACCGGCGCGTTCCGCGGGAATGCGAAAGACGTGAAGGTCCCGTCATCCCAGACGCGGGTCGGGGTAAACTCGGTGCGCGCGCTGGCCCCGTAATTGTAATTCGGGGCCTGGGCCGCGATGGCACGTGTGGGCCGTGCATTGTCGTCCGGATAGCGGAACTGCACTACGTAGAAGGTCGGGCTGCGGGTTTCCTGGACGTTGAAGTAGTAGCTGCGGCGGTTGGTATAGACCGTCACATTGGTATGGACTCCGCGCGCGACGGGCTTGATCGCGAAGGCCTGGCCGCCCGGAACGCCGTCGATCTCAAACCCCTCCGTGTCGCCTGCGATGATCGAGCGGATGCTTTCGCCCTCGCCGAACTCGATCGTGGTCACATGGGTGAGCGAGACATTGAGCCGGTAGACTTGGCCCTCTTGATAGGTGGCCAAGCGCACGCGATTGTCGTTGAGGCCGCCGCGCGGGATGGCTTCGGCGAAGGCGAGGCCGGGCAGCAGCAAAAGCACAATTGTTACGAGGGCCTTCTTAAGCAAACTAGTTCTCCAATCTGTCGGAGCGGATGGAATATTCGAAGACCGTGAAGCCGAAGGGGTTCGTCCAGACCTCGTCGATGGAGCGTCGGGTCTCGGGGCGGAACTCGAAGAGAAGAGTGGCGGTGAAGAGGCCTGTCTGAACGCCATTGATTGACGTCAGGCGCTTGCGCAGGCGCACGGTGGCGCGGTTGTTGCCGATGCGATTGATGCTGAGGATTTCCACATCAAGCCGGGCGTTCGGGCCATAGACCGTGGGTGGGTAGTTCTCGTTGGCGCTGTTCCAGATCTGGCGCAATCCGCTCTCGGCAGCACCGTCCGAGCGGCGCAGTACGCTGCGGATACGCAGATCGTTGTCGAGCTGGTTGTAGACCTCGCGGTCGGTCACGTAGCGGAAGACTTCCGCTTCGATGATCGCCTGGTTGGCTGTTACAGACGTCGCGCCCACCGAGGCCTCGGGGAGCGCAAAGCCTGTGGCGGGATCATAGGGCACGACTACTGGCGGCGGATCGACATCGAGGATCGCGACGGCTGCAGCACTCAGGCAACCGATGATGCCGAAGACGAGACCCGTCAGGCCAAGGCGCTGCCAGAGCCGTTCCCGGCGCAGCGCGCCATAGACCAGTTCTTCCTCGATGATCTCTTGTTCACTCGCCACGCGCCACACCCCGCACTCACTCAACCCGCAGGTCCGGCAAGGTGAAATCCATGAAGCGCTGCTCTTCGGCGATGGTGGCCGCGTCGATCACGCCGCCGGTGCCGTCACCCACGGTTTGCACCGCTTCAAGCTGCCACATAGCGACAAGCGCGATCGCCAGTTCCGCCGTCACGCGCGTGTTGAGATCGATGCTTTCCTTGAGTTCGTCCATGTCATCGATCAGCCCCACGAGCCGGTCGACGCGTTCGAGCGACTGGCCCGCATCCTCATAGCTATTCTGGGCCGCCGCTGAGACGAGGGCACCGGTCGTGGCTTGGGTTGCCACTCGGTTCGCGCCCGGATTGCCGCTCGTGGCCATTTCCGAAAGCGTATCGTCGTCAAAGCCGAGATCGGCCAGCACCCGGTCCATCTGGGTTTCGATTTCGCCCGCGCCGGAGCCAGAGAGGCCCGAGAAGTCTCCGGTCTTGATGGCTTCAATGGTGGCGAGGATGTCTTCGAACTCCTGATCGAGCAGGCCGTTCAGCTCGTCCTCCATCTCGGTGCGGATGATCTCGGGAAGTTCGGCAAGGCGGGTGAGGGCTTCATAGGTCCGTTGCAGCTCCGCAAGTTGATCCGTGAGTGTCGCAAGCTGTTCGCGGAGCTGCGTCAGCTGCTCGTTTTGCAGGATCTCGTCTTCGATCATCTGCCGGAGCTGCTGAATGTTTTGTGTGATGTTCTGGGTATCGACGACCGGCACGCCTTGCGCTGCGGCAGGGGACAGGGTGCCGAGATGCAGACCGATCCCAAGCGTCGTGGCCAATACCGTCCTCACGAGTAAATCTCTCATCAGTCAATTTCCCTGATTGTGAATTCCATGAACGCGCCTTCGGCCATGCGGGCGCTGACCTGAGCCAGTTCCTCGGCGGAGAGGACGTGAGTGCGCGCAGCCTGAAGTCGAATACGCGCGGCGACGAGGCGCACGAGTTCGGCGCGGGCATAGGTGTTGAGCGCGACGCTTTCCTGCACGTCTTCCGTCGTGGAAATCCGTTCCACGATATCCGCGATGCGCAGGGCGGCCTGCCGGATCGCGGCGGGCGAGTTGTTGCCATAGAACGCCGCACCGTGCCCGGTGATCGAGAGGTTCGCATTGGCGAGAAGCGCCGGATCGATCGTGCCAAGCGCTTCGATCCCGCCGATGCGGCTCAGGTAGAGATTGTAGCGTTCGGGGATGACCTGGACGTAGTGCTGGGTTTCGGCGAAGGGAGGAACGCCGCCATACTCAAATACCCGGCCCGGCCCCGCGTTATAGGCCGCGAGCGCGTTGATGATATTGCCGTCGAAGGTCTTGAGCTGGGCCGCCAGGTACCGCGCGCCGCCATGCACCTGCAGATAGGGGCTGTCATAATATTCCGGGTTGATGCCGAGATCGCTGGCGGTGCCCGGCATAATCTGGGTGAGGCCGAAGGCCCCGACCGGCGAGCGGGCACCGATGGTGAACCGGCTTTCCTGCCAGATCAGCGCCTGCAAAAGGGCGCGCCATTGAACGGGGGAGAGGCCCGCGCGGCCAACGCCGGTAAAGCCGCTGGTCTCCTGGGAGACGCGGATGATGAGCTGCTCGATGTTTACCGCCGCATCCCCAAACATCTGCGCACCGCCGGGATTGGGATCGATCTCACCCGTGCCATAGACGGCCGCTACGGAGCGGTCCGGATCGCCGCTGCCGCTTTCCAGCCCCGAGACCATGGCTGGCAAGCCATGACCGCCAAAACTTGTCTGGGCATCGAGGATGCGCTGCAGGGTGGCCAATTGCTCGCGTTCGATCTCGGCGATGAGTTCGCGTACGGCGAGCTTGTCGGCCTGGACTGCGAGATCAGCCTCGCGGTCGCCGGTCTCGACGATATCGCGTGCGGTCAGCCCGCTGTCATTGGTCGGCACGCCTTGGGCGGCGCCAAGACCGGGCAGCAGGCAAAGGGCTAGGATATGAGGCAGGCTATACTTCAATTTCGCGCTCCGGCGCATCTAGAGGCGTAAAGGTGCAATCAGGCGCGACAGGTGCCGTGGACGCGAGGAATGTGAAGCAGTTCGCCTGCGGTTCCTGGTACTGGGTGCAGGAGGCCAAAGCGCCGAGCGCGGTGAGAAGAAACAGAATACGGATCATGAAAGCCTCCAAAAGTCCGGGCGGTCGCGGTAATCGGTACCGACGAGCGCTTCGCCTTTTTCCATGCCGCCAAGGATGGTGAGATTGGGTCCAAGCGCGCTCAGATCGGCATCGACGACGATCGAGCCCTGATCGTCGCGGATCAGCGCCAAGCGGCTGTTGCTGCCGGTGTTGAGAAGCACATCGAGTTCCTTCTCATAGAGGTTCAGCATCGCGTAATCGGCGGCATGGGCGCGGATGTTCGGAAGGAGGATTTGCGTTGGCACCGCCTCGACGATGGTCTTGCCCGTGCGCGTTCGTTCCAATTGGCTGGCGTATTGCGTCATCATCACCGCGACGGTGTTTTGTTTGCGCGCAGTCACCAGCCAGTTCGACAGCCGCTCGGCGAAATAGGCGTTGTCGAGCGCCTTCCAGGCCTCGTCGATCACGATGATGGTCGGGCGGCGGTCCTCGATCTCGCGCTCGACCCTACGGAAGAGATAGGAAAGAACGACCATGCGCTCTTTCTCGGCCTCGCTGTCGAGAATGCCGGTGAGATCGAAACCCACCACATCGCCTTCGAGCGAGAAGGTGTCTTCCAACGTCTGTCCGAATATCCAGCCGTAGCGGCCTTCTTCCGTCCATTCGAGCAGGCGCTGGTGAAGATCGCCGCCATCATCGGTGGACACAAAGAGCGATGCAAAATCCCGCCAGTTCCGCAGGGCCGGATTGGAGGCCTGCGCGTTCTGACGCACGACTTCTTGGATGCGGTTGGTCTGCGCAGGCGTCAGCGGCTTGTCGGTACGATAGAGCAGGGAGGCGAGCCAGTCCGAGAGCCAGGCGGTGCCGCGCGCATCGGTCTCGGTCCAGAGCGGGTTAAGGCCCGTGGGTTGGCCGGCTTTCAAAGACGCGTAGCGCCCGCCATTGGCGCGGACCGCCATCTCCATACCGAGGCGGTAGTCGAAGACGAAGATCCGCGCCCCCGCCCTGCGGGCTTGCGTCATGAGGAATGCGGAAAGCACCGATTTGCCCGAGCCGGGCCGCCCCATGATGAGCGTATGCCCACTGGTCGGTTCTTTGTCGGGCGAGCCTTGCTCGTGATAGGAAAACCGGTGGGCGCTCTGTTCGGGGGTCGGCAGATAGGTTATGACGCGGCCCCAAGGGGTTTTCTCAGGAGGCTTGCCAAGCTGGGTCCGATGAAACGCCGCGAAATCCGCGAAGTTGCGATTGGTGATGGCACTGGCGCGCACGCGCTTGGGCTGATTTCCGGGATGTTGGCTCAGGTAGTGCGCCTTGGCGGCAACCCGCTCGCCGATCATCTTCACGCCTTCGGCGGCGGCGGCATTCACGATCTCGGCGCTCAGCGTCTGCAATTCGTCCAGCGTATCGCAGAAAATCGTCACCACCATGTGGTGCTCGCCAAAGCTCTGGCGCTTGGCCTCCAGATCATCGGCGGCGATGTCGAGCGCTTCCATCAGCGACAGGGCCGCGTCCTGGGAGGCCTGCATCTGGCGCTTCTGCCGCTTGATCCGGCCCGCCATGAGGTTCGAATTGATCGGCGTGAAGGAATGCGTGACGATCATGTCGACGGGCAGGTTAAGCATGTCGAACATGGTGCAGGAGGTGGCTTCGGAATACTCGCCGATGGTGAAACTCTTGCCGTAGCGGTGGCCCACGACTCCTTCGGAGAGCTCGAAGTGATCTCCGTGAAACGTCACCCGGGTATTGGCGATGTTGAAGGACAGGAAGCCGTAGGTGTTTGCCGGATAGAGCGGCAGTTCCGTTCCCGTGTTGAGCGCCCCCAGAAACCCGATCAACTCGCCGCTTTTGGCGGTTAGCACGCGCGGATTCAGCTCCGTCAGGCCTGACAGGAACACACTCACGGCCTCGCCCAGACGGCGCAGGCGCTTCTCGGTTGCTTCCTTGAGGCGATCCGGCGCGCTGCGGTTCAGGAACGGCAGGACGCTTTTCGGAGGCGGGCGATGGATCACCGTAAGGGTCAGGGTCTTGTCGCGCAGGCCGCTGGTTTCGAGTTTCGCGCGCCAGAGACGGTCAACTTCTCCAGCGAAACTGTCCTCACGCACGGGTTCGAGGTCCGGCGTGATCGCCTTGGAGACCTTGTGGACGTAGTAACTGAACTCCGGCCCCAGCTGCGCGATGATCCGGGCGAAGAGCGCCGTCACCTTGTCGAGATAGGCATCGTCGGTCGTATAGCTGTTGATCCCTTCGAGCCGGATACACTGGAAAAGCTCGTTCACGCGCGTGCGCACGGTGCGGTCATCGACCAGGTTGACGTAAGGCAGCATATGCGCGAGGCGGGTTTCGCGGGCATACCAGTCCGGCGTCATCGTGCGGAGGTCGAGCGCCGCATCACGGGCTTCATCACGGGGCATAGCTGTCCCCGCCGTGGATGGAGCGGTTGCGCGTCGGCGGTGTCTCCTGCAGGGCCGTCATCATCACATCTATGAAGCGCGGATCCCAATCCGCAGCCTTCCAGAGGACCGGGTAGAGCAGGGCCGCCACACCCAGCACCGCGATGTGCTGGACCCAGACGAAGAGAAGCACTGAGCCGAAGAGCCAGACCATCGCGTACATGATCGGCAGGCCCAGAAGCTTGGGCGGGCGCACGAGGCCGAGGAAGAGAGGCGCGCGCTCAGCCACCGGCAAAGACCGCGGCAACGATCGTGGGGGCGGCGGCAACACCGGCGATGCCGACAAGCACCCACAGTGCCTGGCGGAGGTCTATGATGTTGAAGAACCAGCTCAGGAAAACGCCCAGAACGGCGAGCGTCGCGATGACAACGCCAAGCGGGCCGGTCAGCGCATCGACAATGCCCTGCAACAAGCTCTGGATCGGGGAGAGGTCGATGCTTTGCGCAAGCGCAGGCTCTGCGACGAGCAGGAAGAGCGCGAGCGACGCAATAAACAGGTTAGATATGTGTTTCATGAATTTGATCCTTCCAATCGGGCCACGACGGCCATGACGCGGGCCACGTGGGTCTGGGTTTCTCTGTAGGGGGGAATGCCGCCGTACTGGCGGACCGCATCCGGTCCGGCGTTGTAGGCAGCCAGCGCCAGACGCGGATCGCCAAACGTCTCCAGCATCATCGCGAGGTAGCGGGCGGATCCATCGAGGTTCTGAAGCGGGTCACGCGGGTCGACACCGAGGTCGCGCGCCGTCTCTGGCATCAACTGCCCGAGACCGATGGCACCTGCACTCGAGACGGCATCCAGACGATAGGCGCTCTCGATCTCGATATTAGCACGGTAGAGGGTCAGCCAATCACGAACCGAGAGATCCGCACGGCGCAGCCCGGGATGCCCGGCGTAGCGTAGCGCAGTGGTCTCGATGGCCGAGAGAACATCGGCGCGGGGCAGGGGCGCAGGCCGCGACAGGGCCGCAAAACGCAACCCGTCAGGTTCAATAGCTGATTCATCTTCACCGAATATCGCCAGCTCATCAGCAGCCGACCCCTGACCGATGCCGTCATTGTAATTGCGGGCAAAGCTATTCTGGGAGCGCGACGGGGTCAGAGAGCCATCGCTCTCCATGACCAGCACCATCTGAGCAGAGGCGGGACCCGTCAGGAACCAGATAAGGAGAAGGCTACTTGCTGCCGTCCTTGTCGGTTGCAGCCAGCTTGTGCGTTGTTCGTTGGCCTTCCTCGAGCGGCACATCGGCATGGGAGAAACCGATCCCAATAAGGAAGGACACCACGCCCGTGATGGTTTTGAACTCGCGGATTTTGATGTCGTTATAGGTCGTGCGGGTACGGGCCGTGACCAGCAGTTTCTCCACGCCTTCGTCAGAGACGACGCGCATGATCCAGATCCCATAGTAGCTGGGGCCCTTCTTGTGTGCCGACTCCTGGCACAAGATTTCAGCGCTATAGCCGCTTTCCACGAGTTCGCGGAAACGTGCTTCCGTAACCACATTTGGTGCTTCGATGTCCCAGTTCATGGCCC
The DNA here is from genome assembly GCF_009363575.1 of Roseivivax sp. THAF30. Lineage (NCBI taxonomy): Bacteria > Pseudomonadati > Pseudomonadota > Alphaproteobacteria > Rhodobacterales > Roseobacteraceae > Roseivivax > Roseivivax sp. THAF30. Next base: position 59,456 of record NZ_CP045390.1, read on the forward strand.
GGCTCACGCTTTCTTCAAACGCGCAACACCCGGGCATTCCCACTTGAAGCCCAGCGTTACGATAGTATATTTTCAACCGCAAGATGTAATATCGTGCTTTGGCTGTAGTTAAGTCACGCAAACACTAGTCACGGCCAGTGTCCGCGATCAAGGAGATAACAGGTTTGAGAAACCCTAGGTTGACATGCCTGCTCCCATTGCAAGCTATGGCCCTTCTGATCTGCATCCCCGGGCCGGTTTTGGCGGAATCCTGCTTCGCGCCATCCCGTCCTTTCTTGCCAAGCGATTCGCAGGCGGCGCGGGAGTATGCGGACATCATCCGTGGCGATTTCGAAGATTACATCCAAGATATTCAGAGCTACTTCCGTTGCCTCGACAGCGAACGCGCCCGCGCGTTCGAGGAAGCGCGGGAAGTCAGCAAGGAGTATGGCCGGTTCATGCAATTAGTAGGGGATTGATGGGCAACCTCGGGAGCATCAGACTTGTAGCCCATGGAAACCAGACGCCGATAACACACTCAGATATCCACTTTTTAGATAACAGATTTCATCCGCTAGCGACGTCACAAAAGGTATGTGACGCGTGGCGAAAACAATCAGAAGCAAAGGGCAAAAGGCCTTGTGCCAGGCGTTGGTCGACGCTCGATCCAACGCGGGACTGGGGCAAGACGAATTGGCCGATCGGCTCAACTGTCATCAGTCTCTGGTGGCCCGCATCGAAAGTGGCCAGCGCCGGGTCGATGTCGTCGAACTGGTCGTCCTTGCCCGCGCCGTCGGCTTTGATCCTTTCGAGGTTTTGGCGATCGTTGAAGCTGCCACGGAGCCCGACCACAGAATTTGACTTATGCGTAGTTACGCGACGATCCATTTCGGACGTCTAAAAATGAAGTGAACTCTTTCAGAGAATTAAAGCGAATAATTTCAATGAAGTGTGGCGTGCGATGATTGCAGACGCTCAAACCTACCTAGCGGTAGGCGCATCGCCAAATAGTAGGAAGTCATTGGACAATGGACGACGAAAAAGGCGAAGGCATCGCGATCGCTCATCTGATCGGGACGGATGGGTACAGCATTGTCGGTTGGGTGTATCGCTGGACGACAGGCGCGCATGCGGTGATGTGGGACGTCCACGGGCCCCAGCCGGTGTCGGGAATCCGGCCGGATCTGACTGCGAAACAAAGGCAGGAAATCGACTTCGATGCGCTCATGCGGATCGGAATAGCCGACGGCGGTTGAGGGCAGCGATCATGTGTTTCATAGGTCGGCGGTGCAGGTTCTTGAGCTGGCAATACTTGCATAGCTGACCTTGGTTGAGATCGCGGCGAAGGTCTCGAAAGAGCCCGGAGTCACTAATGCTGCGCGATGGGCAAATGTCGGTTACCGACCTCACTACGTCGGCGTGCGCGCCATCTCACGGATCAGATCATTTATCTCTGGTCTCGTCGTTTGGTGCCGATATCGAAGGGCAAAAACAGTTCTTGTTATTTCAAGGCCATCGATGGGTTTCGACACCAGGCCCATGTCCGAAGGAATAGCGGTGGCTGGCAGGATCACCGCACCTGACCCTTGTCGAGCAAGCTCAACTAACCAATCCACGCGATTTGACCGATAGGCCGCGTAGAGTTCGTGACCCTGATCCGTGCATATCCCATGCAAAGCATCCCGCATTTCACAGTTTAGTCGGTCAAGCATGTCAGTTTTAGCAAGTGTCGAAAGAGAAATTGCATTTAGTTCAGATAAAGGATGCGACTTTGCCACCACGACCTTGTAGTCGTCTTCATAGAGATGGTCTATACGATAGAGGTCTTCGCTGACCTTCTCCGCTGTGACAACAACGTCAAATTTACCATCGCGCAACCCGGCAAGAAGCGCGGAAGATGACTCGACGATCAGTTCGATTTCAGCTTGCGGCAATCGCGTGCGCATACGCTCCACAGCTGCCGAAATCCTGTTGTGTCCGATCGTTTCACCGATACCGACAGAGATTGGAACCCGCTCGAGGCGTATATGACGGACCGCCTCGGCCTTCGCCTGCCGCGTCTCATCATGAACCCTCTGTAATCTTGGTTGCATGAGTTTTCCGAGGGCCGTAAGCCTGCATCCAGCACGGTCCCTGACAAACAGGTCACCTCCAAGCTCGTCTTCAAGCCTCTTGATCGCCGTCGTCAAGGACGGTTGGGCGACATTTGAGGCACCGGCAGCATGGGTGAAGTTTCGGTGCTCGCAGACAGCGAGAAAATACCTGATCTGGTTCATTTCCATCGCCGCACCCTCCGCCACATCTCAGTTCTGATCATCAAAGCAATTTCGATAGCTCCTGTCTATCGAAGAATAGGATTTTGGAATTGGAGTCCGATGCACCCGGCATGGGACAAGTGGGCATCGAGACCGAACTGGATGCACTTCAAATCAGGAGACGACCATGAAAACTCAGATCGTTCAGACATGCGCCGCACTGGCATTGCTCACAACTTCCGCAACTGCACAGGACAATCCAATGGAAAATCATACTGCCAGCTACATCGCCATGCCCGCCGCCGAAGGCCAGACCGGAGCCTTCGCGGAATTTCTGGCTGGTGCCGCACCTATCGTGGGAGAAACAGAGCCGGGCACGGTCCTTTGGTTTGCTCTGCAAGCCGACGATACGCTCGCAATCTTTGACATCTTCGAAGATGGAGAAGCACGCGACGCTCACTTCTCGGGAGCAGTTGCTGCGGCTTTGAAGCAAAACGCCGACACGCTGGTCGACGGAGGATGGGACGACGGTGTTGTCGCGAATATCAACAACTCCGATGTCTTGTCGGTAAAGGCGCCGGTTGATCTCTATACAGCAACGACCGCAACCTACATCAAGCTTGAGGCCGCGCCAGGCAAAGGCCCCGAACTGGCAGCTCTGCTGACCGCCGCCGGCCCTATTGTCGCAGATACCGAACCCAAGACCTTGTTCTGGGCGGCATTGCAAATTGACGAGAACAATTTCGCCATCTTTGACATCTTTGCCGACAACTCTGGCCGCGAAGCGCACTTTGCCGGACAAGTCGCCGGACTCCTGAATGAAAAAGCTTCCGAACTGGTCTCGGGCGGATGGGACGACGGTGTGGTGGCAAACATCCACAATTTCGACATCCTCGCTACCAAGTAATCTTGTGACTTGAGAAAGAAGTGCCCGGTGCAATCCATCGGGCGCTTTGCTGTTTAAATTAAGATCCACGCCAAAGCGGCCGTTCGAGTAACCGCAGCGAACTGGCGCTTTGTCCGCGCTGAGCCGTCGCTCGTACAACCAGCGGCGAAGGTCGGGACTGCGCCCAAAGTACATTATGCTGCACATTGAACGAATGCCTGCCAAAACAGGCGAATAAATTGCTCGAACCATGACGCATCTTCATGCGTGTTCCACGGCAAAAGTTCCGACTATGAACAATTGTGTGCGCAATCAAAGCACGATCATGAGAACCTAAGGCCCCTGACACTCTCAACTAGAGGTTCAACTGTGGCGAAACTCGACTACAGCCTAGCAAGCCAAATCTATGACCAAAGCAGAGTTCTTGGCACCGAAGCACTCGATAGTTGGAGAACAGCGGTCATACCTTTTGATCCGGGCGGAGGTGGTCAAATCGCCGACATAGGTTCCGGCACTGGCGTATTTTCGGGATCATTGGCTGAATGGTTTCAGGCAAATGTCATGGCGGTGGAGCCTAACGCCGCCATGCGCAAAGTAGCAGAAGCGACACGACCGAATGCTCGTGTTCAGTTTGTAAATGGTGATGCAAGCCGAATTCCAGCACGTGACCACTCGTTTAAAATCGCTTGGCTATCGACGGTTATTCATCACATTCCAAGTCTCTCGGATGCTGGGCATGAATTGTCCCGTGTTCTGAACGCGCGAGGAAGAGTGTTGGTGAGATCGGCATTTCCGGAGCGCTCCGCAGGCATCCATCTGTTTCAGTTCTTTCCGGAAGCGTCTCAGCAGCTTCAAACCTTTCCAACTATTGAGAGTCTGGCAAACGAATGGGCTTCACATTTTGCTTTGGCTCACGTTGAAGACGTGCCTCAAGTTACGGCGCAAAGCCTCGTCGAATTTAGGAGTAGATTTAGCGGTGACCGACGTAAGAGTGATACGACCCTATCTGTGTTGACCGAGGGACAATATAAAAGAGGTATAGAAAGGATCGATTCAGAAATTGTTAAACGTGAAGACCTTAGCGAGAAAGTCGTAGATTTTATCACCTTGGCGGTATTTGAGAGAAAATGATCGTAAGTGACGGCCCCGGCATTTGGCTGAAACCGTACTTCGGCCATTGGTGTAGTCGCAGCCAACGCCCGCTTCGTCCGCGCTCTCCCGACCTTGCCGCTGACTGCAGCGAACGGCAGGTATCTGAGTGACTTAGTAGGTTCAAGTTTTTGCAGTTCCATAGCACCGCCGCCTTTGTCAGCGCTAGTAATTCACCTGTTCGAAGCCGTAGTTGCCCTCATAGTCGCGCCAATCGACGAAGACAGATCGGTGGTAGATACCCGGGCAATTCTGGCCCCAACGTTCAAGTCCTACATGAGCATCGGGCAGGGCAGTTATGGAAGATCGTTGCCAAGAGAAATCGCCTTGGATCCCGTAAGTGCCGAGGACCATGGTCGCGCTGCGATTGCAGTCACCGTCACGACCGGATTCATGCTGCCGCGCATAGCGCACATCAAAGACGCGGATGGATCGTACGAAGTTGAATTCAGGGCCGCTGATATCGATGTCCGCGCGATCTTGAACGAGCTGGAGGGTCCAGTCGGCTGGAACGAGATCGTAGACTGGTGAGGATTGGAGCGGCCGACGGTTGTCGGGCCGGTACAAAACTTCAATGATGTGCCCAGCGTTGTTTGATGGCCAATCGCTCTCAAAGGAGGCACCCATGGGACAGCGCCAGATTTGCAGCGGCGGTTCCACCGGCCAGGGCGTAATCCGCCTGATGAATTCGGCGCGAGCTCGGGCGCACGGGACGGATGCAGGCCAGCCGCCAGACAGACACAAGAGGATCGCGCAATCGACCGGGTATGTCTGCGCGCGGGCGGGTGCCGGCAGCGAAAGACCCGTCACGGTCAAAGCGACTGCGACAGAGGGAAGGAGCTCCCTGAATAGATCGTACATGTTGCGGAACCTCCTTACGAGGACTCCAGCATACATACGAAAGTATAATATTACAACACTAAGTATAAATTCGCAGAATAGTGATTATGTTAAAATGAACGTTATTGATCGGTGCGCATTATTAACTTGGCCAAGGCGCTATTCACAGGACAGCTCAGGCTTGTGCAGCTGCGACTGTCGCTGACGCCGCATTCACTCGCTGTTGCAGCTGGATCGTCGCTGCATTGCGGCATGTGTCGCGAGGACGTTCATTGAAAATTGCTTTTATTACTGAAATCCGTACGGCACTTCGCCCGCTCGTGCGCTAGAAGTTGCGGTGTCAGCTGGGTGGAAAAAAGGTCCGCTCTTTGCTAGCTTGAGTGTAGTCATGCAAAACCCATCGGCAGCTGCTGCGCCTAACCCCATTGTCGCGGCGATTGCCCATAAATACGCTTGAAATCGCGAATGAACTAAGACGGGCTGAAATTGACCACATCCACCGCCGCGGCCCTTGGCGCAGTTTCGAGGCCGTCGAATACGCGACGCTCGAATGGGTCGACTGGTTCAATACCCGCCGCCTGCTCCAGCCCATCGGGAACATCCCGCCCGCCGAAGCCGAAGAAGAATACTACGCAGCTCTGGAAGCCGATGCCGTCGCCGCGTAACTAACGAAAATCAGCCTCCGGCAGACCCGGCGCGGTTCTGACCTGCCACTGAACTTTCATCCAGCCGCGACCGGAGCCCGGTTTGTGTTTACGCCGATAGGCGCAGGTTGAGCAATCGCCCGACGCGCGGAGCTTTCATCTCGCGCAGCGGGGCGGGCGATTGCGGTGGTCAGGGTCCGCGCGTAGTCGGCCGGGGTTTGGTAATCCAAGGCGGAATGCGGGCGCTCGGTGTTGTAGTCAGTCGCCCAAGCCGTGATCACGACACGCGCGTGGGCGAGGTTCCGGAACATTGTCTCGTTGAGCAACTCGTCGCGCATGCGTCCATTGAAGCTCTCCACAAAGCCGTTTTGCATCGGCTTGCCCGGCGCGATGTAATGCCACTCGATCCGGTGCTTGGAGCACCAGCGAAGTATGGCGTTACTGGTCAGTTCGGTTCCGTTGTCGCTGACAATCATGCCGGGCTTTCCGCGGCGGTCGATCAGGGCCGTCAATTCACGCGCGACATGGCGCCCCGAGATCGATGTGTCCGGGATTGCAGCGAGGCATTCCCGTGTGACGTCATCGACGACGTTCAGCACCCGGAAACGCTGGCCGTTGGCGAACTGGTCGTGGACGAAATCCAGTGACCAGCGTGCATTGGCCTGTGCCGCCACCAGGATCGGGGCCCGTGTTCCGACCACCTTGCGCCGGGCCTTTCGCTTGCGCACCGTTAGCCCTTCCTCGCGGTAGAGCCGATAGATCCGGTTGATCCCCGAGCGCTCACCCTCGCGGCGCAGGAGCACGAACAGCCGCCGATAGCCAAACCGCCGACGCTCGTTGGCCAGCTCGCGAAGGCGGCCGCGCAGCACCGTATCCGGATCACGCCGCGCCTCGTAGCGGACCATCTTGCGATCCGCACCAGCAATCCGGCACGCCCGCCGTTCCGAAAGCCCAAGCATGGACCTCGGATGCGCGACCGCCTCGCGCTTCACGTCAGGCGTCACCACTTTTTTGAAACCAACTCCTTCATCGCCGCCAGATCCAGCATCTGCTCGGCCAGAAGCTTCTTGAGCTTGGCGTTCTCGTCCTCGAGCGCCTTCAGCCGCTTGGCCTCCGACACCGTCATGCCTTCGAACTTGGCCTTCCAGTTGTAGAAGGTGCCTTCGGACATCCCGTGCTTGCGGCACAGGTCCGCGCACTTCGCGCCTGCCTCGTGCTCGGCCATTATCCCGATGATCTGCTCGTCCGTGAATCTCGTTCGCTTCATTGTCCGTCCTCAGGTTGGGCCGGACTCTAATCGACGGTGGAAGAAAAATCCCGTGGCAGGTCAGTTCATGAACGGGCCGATCTCAGATCAGACCAGGTGCGGGAAGGCGCGACGAGGTCGCCGGTTACTGTCCAGCGAAAGATCGGCAACGATCTTCATAAGCGCACATTTTCCTGCTCAAGCTTTGACGCCGTTTCATGCGCCAGATGCCCGATAGCTGTCTGTTCTACCGTCGCTTCTGCCGGTAACGTCATCTAGTCACATGAATTCTAAGCTTAGAATTTAACTTCGAGGTTCCCTGTCACGCTCGGTCTCATTGTGTCAATTAAATCGATGCCAAAGTTTAAGCTGCCGACAGCTCCTAGCCGTCGCTCATAGAAGGCGCCCATGGAGCCTCTCCGGCCGATGCTGTCGACTTCCAAGTTGGCGTCAAAGCCCCAGGAGATGCCTCTCAGCGCGTCCGTGCGAAGCAGCTCAAGACCAGTTCGTATGCCACAGACAGCCTCCTGGTCATCACCAAATGCGGCATCACAATATAGGCCAGGGGTGAAGATCGTCGTTTGAGTATACCGTTGATCTTCCGACGACGATTCCAGGTTACCAAACGCGAAATCGAATTCTCCCAGGAAGCGGATCCCGCTTTGATCCTCGAGACTCAGTTCCGAACTCTCGCTATAGCCGGGAATTGAAGCGGTCACGTTTGCATCGAAGGCCGAGGCATACCGCAAATGCGCACCTAAGCGCGGCACCAGAGTGAAGCTTTCGTATTTCTGCTCGCCAGAAACAGACACCCCCCCGAACAAGGCCCAGTAGTCGTAACGTCCATCCGCGTCGATGTCCGTTGGCGCCGTATCTGCGAAAGTCAGATCATAGTTATGACGGCCGATGGAGCCTGCAGCATAATAGTCCAGGATCACTCTGCTTTGGTTGAGAGCTTTTGCTCCGTAGAGGCCACCAAATCCTCCGAATCCTGTGATGTCGCCGTCTGCGCGACCGGAAAGGACATTCGTCCTGCTACCGTAGAGGCCGAAGAAATAGCCCCTGAGATGCTCAGCGCTGACCAGGCGTTCGAATTGCCAGGTTGCGGAGAGTGCTGCCTGCGTGCCCAGATCATCCGTGTCGCTCAGGCTGAAATCACCGCGAATGATCCGGCGTTCGCCAGTGTAGCAATCGAAGGTTTCGCTGCCAAAAGTTCCGTTCGTTTTGAGACCGGCGGCACCGGCCTCCGCGGAGCCTGCAACGTCGAAAGGCGTAATCACTCCACAGGGCATGTTCTCCGCGATCTCTTGTGAACTACGCTGGATAACTCTGAACTCGACCCGGCGGTTCATCGCCATGCCCTCGGGGGTGCTGTTATCTGCGACCGGTAGGCTCTCACCATATCCGACCGCGACCAGCCGATCGACATTGACATTTCGCTGTCGCAAAGCCTCCAGCACAGCGTTCACACGACGCTGGCTGAGATCGAGATTGTAGTCGTTGCTGCCGCGGAAGTCCGTGTGCCCGCCGATTTCGATGCGGGCTCTTTCACAAGACCCCATGATGCGTGCCAGACGATCCAGAAGGGCCGCGCTTTCATCCCTGATCACAGCGCTCGCCGTGTCGAACAAGATGGGCTGTCTGCGCACCTCATCATTCAACGCGGCGACACAGCGGTCCGGCAACAGGGCCGCAAGACGGTCGCGTGCACCACCAGCGATATCTTCGAATAGCATCGACTGTTTGGTTGTGGTCTCCCGCAGGTCATCCTCAAGAATTTGCTCCAGCTCGTCCTTGATCTGGCCAACTAGATCGAGACCGATCATTGTCGCAACCTCATTAGAGGTCGAGCTTGCGTTTGCGCCTGCCGAGCTTTGGCCAAGTGCCTGTGCGACGTTTGTGACGGACCCGCTCAGAATATCCTCATAGGTGAGCGCATATGTGAATGTGAGCGTCACCGACTCGCCCGGCGCCAAAGCCGGGACAACGTCCGCACCCACACCCAATTCATCCGAAAGATTAACCGGGCTCAGAACCACGTTGCCGGTGTTCGTAACGACCAGTGTGTAGGTGAGGTTATCCCCGACATTCGGATTTGTAACTTGAGTGATGTCAACGCTGAGAGACGTTGAAAGCTCGGGCAAACTCAGAATCCGAAGGATCGTTGGATCGTTGTTGCTGTTCAGAGATCCGGAAACATCGCTGACAGCCGCCGCAGCGGTCGGTGTATCGCCCGACGCAATGGCCGTGTTATTCACGGATCCTGCATCTACGTCGGATTGAACGATCGTATAGGTCGCAGTCAGGGAGCTGTCTGTAGCACCTGGCGCCAATGGCCCGGCAATCGTACCAATGACCCCGCCGAGAAGCGGATCATCTACATCAATAGAACTCAGGGTCACGTTTCCTGTATTCGTCACATCGAATGTGTAGGTGATCACGTCACCGGCATCAGTCACACCAGATCCGTTCGTGTCGGCAACGGTCGCCTGCTTGACAAGGGCAATGCCAGGCGCATCCGGAAGCGGCGTAACAGTCGGGTCATCGGGGTTTCCGTCGCCATCGCTGTCACGATCCGATAGATCCGACGGATCGTCGGACAGGCTTGAGACAGCCACGCCATCCGGATCCTCTGCAGTGACCCGGGCCGTGTTCGTCACACTACCATTGTCGATATCATCCTGTGTCAGCGCGTAACTGGCCCGGAAGGTATTCGCATCCGAAGCCCCGGGAGCAAGATCGATCGGGCCTCCAATGATAGTAACAAGCGGGTCTCTGACGGTCACGCCGGTGAGCGTCACATTGCCCGTATTTGTCACGGTGAAGGTGTAGGTGATCAAGTCGCCAACACTGGCAACACCATCACCACCATCATCCAGCGTTGCGGTTTTTGAAAGCGTAATGCTCGGGAGTTGTTCGTAATCGCCGCTCACCGAGGCCGGGTTCGAGACGTTACCGTCATTGTCCGCGACCGTGTAGGTGATCGGCGTCGGGTCGGCGGTGAAGCCCGCCTCGGGGGTGAAGGTGATCTCGCCGGTGGTGGTATCCACCGACCAGGTGCCCTCGCCCGGGACGATCAGGTCGTCGCCCGCAGCCGCGGTGCCCGCGATCTGAACGGTGGCCGGATCGAGCGTGCCATCTGGGTCGCTGTCATTGTCCAGGACATCGGCCACGGCCGGTGTGTTGGTGGGCAGGCCCGTCACAGTGTCATCGACGGCGGTCGGGAGATAATCGTAACTGATCGAGATGTCTGCCGCTGCGGACGGTGCTCCATTCGTATCCGAAACGATGTACGGTGCAACGGTTGGATCGGATGCAAACCCAGCCTCGGGAGTAAAGGTGACGTCACCTGTGATAGGATTGACAGCCCAGACACCTTCATTTGGAACCGAGAGCGTCTTTCCATCCGCAGCAAGTATCGAGCCCGCAGGCGCTCCTGTTCCAGTAAGTATTACGGTTGTTGGATCGATTGGAAATTCATTTTCCACGTCGTTGGCTAGAACAGAGACAGTGACTATCGCATCAGCTGGGTTGTTGTTAGAAATATCATCTACGGCGGTAGGGGCGCTGATTGTTACAGGAACAGGAGAGGAGAAATCAAAGAATGCGCGAACATTTTGAGTCCCCTCAACATCGTCATAGTAAATGGTAAATGCATCCGTCGGAGTTGAGGGACTAAAGCTTGCTTGGCCGTCCGTCGGATTGTTCACGCCGTCTGGACCGGTGACAAATGTACCTACTCCGCCAGCAGAACTCAGCCGCGCAACTTGATTGGCATAAGCTGGAGGTGACGCAAAGCTGTTAACTTCCATCCCATTCAAGTTGGACCACGTGCCTGGAACGCTTGCCGAAAAAGCATCTCTGGACGCGCTGCCGTCGAAGTCGTCCATGTCCAGAAATCCGATTTGGCGAATAAAAAAGCCATTTGTTCGGAACTGCATCGCAACCGTTTGACCAGCAGCACAACCAACTCCACTGCCAGCGTTCACAGTGACTCTACCAGATGCATCTGAGCTGAAGCACGCCGCAGGAGATGGAGTGCCTGTAATTGTTATAGTATTGCCGTTCCCATCCGACATGATGACAGTGTCATCATTGGGGACCGAGCTCACCGTGAAGGACTGAGCCAATGCTACGGTCGCGAATGAAATCGTGAACAAGACGCTTTGGAAGAGTAGCCCCAGTGCCACCTTCATAAGCTTCCTCAAACCTGTAGAGATCATCTATGCCGCCTCAAATGCCGTGTGCGTCTTCTGAAGAGTTTTCTCGCCGTCTTAAGGCAACCTGAGATGACTTGAGAACGCACCATTTGGCAGCAGAATTTTTGTCATGCTCGTGTTGCATTTCTGCACACGCAAAGCGGCGGATTTCAGGCGCTGCAAGTCCTATGAAGTTCCCTTATCGGACGTGAAGAGATACGCTGCGACACAGTCTCAAAATCAGCAAATTTTCAGGGAAAGCGATGGACTCAAAGACCGACAAATCGACATCAGCGCCCTCCGGTGCGCTCGATGATGCGCGCGGCGACGAGAGAGCAAAAGGCAGGCAATAACATCGCCCTGCCCGCCCATGTCGCCGGGTCGGGCACGCTGGGTCGCCTTTTCGACACCGCGAGATTACGCCCAGGCTGCGGCTTCCGAGAACGCGATCAAGACCTTAACCAAGGACTGGGCTCACTTCGCACGCTGGTGCCGCATGAAAGGCGCGGAGCCACTGCCCCCGTCCCCAGAGATGACCGGACACTATCTCGCGGACCTGGCGGCCGGGTCGGGCCCCTCCCCTGCCCTCGCTGTCAGCACGATTGACCGCCGCCTCTCGGGTCTCGCCTGGACTTACGCGCAGCGGGGCCTCACTCTAGATCGCAAGAACCGCCACATCGCGACTGTCCTGGCTGGAATAATCCGGAGACACGCGCGCCCGCCGGTCCAGAAGACCGTAATTCTCGCCGAATACATCCTCGCGATGGTCGCCACCCTTCCTTTAGCTCTGCGCGGGCTGCGAGATCGGGCGTTCCTTTTGATTGGCTACGCTGGCGGCCTTCGTCGCTCAGAAATCGTGACCCTCGATGTGGGTAAGGACGACACGCCAGACAGTGACGGATGGGTCGAGATCCTGAAGAAGAGTGCTCTTCTCACCCTCAATGCAAATAGCGGTCGGCGCGAAGTCGAGATCGGCCGCAGCTCCAAGGAACAGGGCTGCCCAGTCCACGCCCTCCAGCGATGGCTGCACTTCGCCAGGATCGATTTCTGTCCGGTCTTCGTTGCCACCTCGCGGGACGGCAACAACGCACTCGAAACGCGGCTCAACGATAAACACTTCGCGTTTGATCAAACGCACCGTTCTGGACGGCGACATCCGGGCCGACCTGCCGGAGGCGAACCGTTTGGCGCTGTTTTCCGGTCACTCGCTGCGCGCCAGTCTCGCGAGTTCAGCCGAGGTCGACGAGCGCTGTGTCCAGAAACAGCTTGGCCACACTTCGGCCGAGATGACACGTCGCTACCAGCGCCTCCGAGATCGGTTCCGGGTGAACCTGACCAAATCCGCCCGCCTATAGCCTTCAGTCCGCAAGCGGTCGTTTAATAGCGGCATCCGAAATTGCAAACGGCCCATTTTCATGCCCCTGATAGGCTATGCGCGCGTCTCCACCGAGGATCAGACCTCCCTGCCCCAGTCTGATGCCCTGCAAACAGCGGGATGCGTCGAAATCCATGAAGAGCATGCCTCAGGCGGCAATCGCGCGCGTCCGGTGCTTGCCCGCGTGCTGGAGCGCGTGGACCACGGCGACACGCTGGTCGTCGTGCGGATTGATCGGCTTGCGCGGTCTTTGTCGCACCTTCTCGAGGTGATCGAACGTCTGGAGGCAAAGGGTGCTTTCTTCCGCTCGCTCCATGACCCAATCGATACTACCTCGCCTCAGGGCAAATTCACCTTGCAGGTCCTCGGTGCCGCGGCGGAGTTTGAACGCGCTCTGATCCGCGAGCGTACCAAGGCGGGTCTTGCCTCTGCGCGCGCCAAAGGTCGCGTTGGTGGCAATCCTGGGCTAAGCGCCAAGGATCCCGCCGCGCTGCGTAAGGTGCGGCTGACACGACAGGACGGCTACATGGAGCGCCTGAACGAGACCACGCAAGATTGGGTGCTCCCTGTGCGCCGCTTGCGCCCTGATATGGCTTGGGAAGACGTCTTGCGGATTATCAATGGCCCCTGCCCCATGATCGGCACTGGACGCAAAGCCGCTTGCTCCGCGCCGTAAAGGCATATGTGCGCGACGGGTTTCTGCCCGATGAAGTGCTTGGCCGCGCCGGACGCCGCGAAATCGACGATCGCCTGCCTGCCATCGTGGCGGCCATCAAAGGTTCGGACCCCGATATCACGCTACAGGCGATCTGCGACCGATTGGAATCCATGCATGAGCGGACTCCACGTGGACGTACAAGCTGGCAACCGTCCTCCGTCAGGATGCTGTTGGAACGGGCGGAGCGACTTGGGTTGCTGGTCAGGCAAATGGATTGACGACGCGCAGCCGATTTTCGACCAGCAATCCGTCGTGCATATCCTCAGTCCATAACGTCGTGCACCCAGCGATCAGCGCGGCAGACACGATCATCGCGTCATAGACCGATAACTGGTACTTCTCTGCCACCGCGCGACCCACTTGATAGGTTTGAATCGTGAGGTCCTCGACAGGGCATAAGGACTTAATACCCTCAAGAAACGCTCCGGTATCTTCCCAACTGAGACCAGCTTTCCGTAGGCAATTTACCGTCGCTTCGTTCAGGACTTGGACGCTGATCCGGGGTCCCTGCCCCAGAATTTCCTCTGCCCTCTCAGCCTTTGGACCATCGTCGAGCAGGTAGAGCACAACATTCGTATCTGCGAATTCAGCGCTCATGCGCGGCGTCGCGGCTTAGACGCGCGTCCTTGGGCAGTTTTCCGCGAAAACGCCTTAGCCCTTGTAGGACTTCATCAGCGCGAGGTTGGCGTCTCACAAGAATGGTTCCATCGTCCTTTACCAGGTCGACCTGATCGCCTTCCTTTAAGCCGAGTTCCCGCACAAGATCCGCGGGTAGCCGGACGGCAAGGGAGTTTCCCCATTTGGCAACTTGCATCTTGTCCTCTCAGACATGGATAAACATCCAAGAATGTATATCCAAAACTACCAAAAGGCAAGCTTTGGTGCGTTCAAAAGCCATTTTGGACACCTCCGAAAAGAGTTCTGCCCTGTCCCTTTTGTGAGATGCGGTGCGTTACACCATGCAGTAGGAAACCAAACAGCCTTGTGTTCGGTGAGGACTCGCCCACTAAATGTGGAAAAACCTTGCGCGAATCCGACTCTTGCGCCAATAGTCACGGAAGCGAGGCAAAAAACGTCAATTTCCGTGAACACGCCAAAGACGCGATGTCTCGGAAGCGAGAGGGCAG
>NZ_CP045391.1:0-64857 GCF_009363575.1 Roseivivax sp. THAF30
GGACGGATCTGTGCTCGGGGTCTGGGCCATCACGGCACAGGGCAGGGCACCCACGACGAGCGCGGCGAAACCAAGGGATCGAATGCTTGAGACACTGAGGCGCGTCGACATTTTCATGGATCCACCGCCATCGAGCGGAACTTGCGCTCATCTGCGAGGGTTGCGGCATCGACAACGCCGAGTTGGCCGGCACTGACGCCTTGGGCGGCTTCCAGCCGCCAGATTTGGGTCAGGATGATGCCAAGCTCGGCGGTGACGCGGGTGTTGAGATCGACCGCAGCCTTCAGCCCGTCCTGATCATCGATGAGCCCGACCATGGTCTCGAGCCGCTCAAGGCTTTGCCCGGCCTCTTCATGGCTTTCCTGCGCGGCAACAGAAAGCATGGCACTGGCCCCGGCCGAGGCGGCAATCCGGTTGTCGGCGGGCTGATCGGAGCCTGAAAGCGTGCTGAGGCGTTCCGAGGTGAAGCCACTTCCCGAGAGAACTCTTTCGACGGAGGCCGAGAGTTCTGCGCCGGGATTAAAGCCGCTCAGGAAATCGCCGCTTGCCAGCGACTGCGCGGTGTTGAGCGGCGCCACCAGCTTGCCGCGCAGTGCACGGAATTCTTCGACCGTGGCGAAGAGTTCGCCAAGACCGCTGCCTTCGATCAGGGAGGTCAGCTGTGCCTCGAGGTTCGTCAACTGCGACAGCTGGGTTTCCAGCTCCAGCCGCATGGTGGCGAGCTGCTGCATCTGGACGTTCAGGTCCTCGGCCATGTGCTCGAGCTGCGCCACGAGCTGGCCGAGCTGTGAGCCATCAAAGGTCGGCACGCCTTGGGCCGTTGCGGGCGGGGCGAGCCCGAGTGTTGTGACCGCAGCCGCGGTCAGGAGAAGTCGTCTCATTCGGGAACTCCCATCTGCATGAAGTCGCGCTCGGCCAGCCGGTCGGCGACGAGGTGTTGGGCATAGGCCGCCTCGCGCTGCTGGTTGGCGGCCATCAGCCGGACACGAAGATTGAGGATGCGGCCGATCTCGGCCTTGGCGTAGGTGTTGAGCTCCCAGGCCGCCTTGGCATTGGGTTGCGCGTCGATCTGGAGAATGATCGCGCGGAGGCGATTGATGACCTGTTCGGTGGTGGCGGAACTGTCGGCTGCGTAATAGACGCCCGCCTCTGAGATGCTGGCATATTCGGCGAGCGCAAGATCCGAGGGCGAGAGCGTGCCGAGCGCGTCAGCGCCGCCCACCACGGCGAGGTATTCGTTGTAGAACTTAGAGATGTTGCGCACGTAGCCTTGGGTCTCGGCAAAGGGCGGCACGCCCCCGTATTCGATCACGCGACCGGGGCCTGCGTTATAGGCCGCGAGCGCATGAGGGATATTGCCGAAACGGTTAAGCTGGGTCGTGATATAGCGCGCGCCGCCGCGCAGGTTGTCCTTCACGTCATACCGGTCGACGCCGAGATCGGAGGCGGTGCCGGGCATGAGCTGGGTCAGGCCATAGGCCCCGACCCGGCTTTCGGCGGCCACGTTGAAGCGGCTCTCCTGCTTGATCAGGGCCTGGAAGAGGCAGCGCCACTGGGTGGCCGAGAGACCGGCGCGGGCCACGCCCGGGGCGCCTGCGAATTCGCCCGCCACCTCGACGATCATCATCTCGACGGTCTCGCGACCTTCACCGAAGAGGCGGCTGTTCATCGGGTTTGGATCGGTATTGGGGTAGACCGCCGCCACCCCGAAATCCGCATTGCCCTCAAGCGCGCGGATATCAAAGCCGGGGCCGGTGATGGCCGCCGTCATCTCTTCGAGAACGCGTAACTGGTCGGCCTGGACATCGGCAAGCGTTGACTCTGTCTGATCCTTGTCCTGCTGGACGCCCAGATCTTCGGTGAGAGCTGTCACCCGCGCGATGGCGCGCCCGATCGCGGAATTGTCCTGCGTCGGCACGCCCTGGGCGAGCGCGGGCAGGGCGCCGAGGCAGAGCCCGGCGGATATGATCGCGGCGCGGCTCATTCCGGACGGGGCAGGGGCTCGAAGGTGCAGTCGGGCTTGGCCGTCTCCTGAACCGGTGCGCCCATGGTCGAAAAGGACAGGGCGGACCGCGTCACCTGCGGTTCGCCGTTTCTGCCGAAACAGGGCGAGGTTTGTTCGGTGTATGTCTCGCAAGCGGCGAGAAGGCTCGCGGCGGCGCAAAACGCGAGGAGGCGTTTCAAACTCATATCACATGTCTCCAGAAATCGGGATTGGCGCGCCAATCGGCGGGCACGCGGGCTTCGCCGGTGGCACCGCCGCCAAGGATGGGAAGGAGGTTGCCCAAGGCAGAGAGGTCGGCGTCGACGAAAACGCTGTTGCCCCCCGAGCGCACGAGCGCGATGCGCTGGCCGATGGTGGGCTGGATGAGAAGGGCCGCCTCCTTGGCGTTCACACGCAGGAAGTCGTAATCGGAGACCGTGGCGCGATCGTTCGGGAAGAGAACCTGGGTCGGCACTGTTTCGACGATTGTCTTGCCGACGCGGCTGTCGCGCAGCTGGCTCGGATATTGCGTCATCATGATCACGACGCAGTTCATTTTCCGAAGCGTCACCAGCCAGTTTTCCAGCCGCGCCCCGAAGTAGGGATCGTCCAAGAGCTTCCAGGCCTCGTCGAGCACGATGATGGTGGGGCGGCGATCCTCGACCACGCGTTCGATCTGGCGGAAGATGTAGGAGAGCACCGCCATCCGCTCTACGCCCATGTCGATTATCTCGGTCATATCAAACCCGACGATGTCACCTGCGAGTTTGAGGCCCGTGCCGCGTTCGGGTTCATCGAAAACCCAGCCATAGCGCCCGCCCGGCGCCCATTCGGCAACGCGGGATTGCAGCTCACCATCATCATCAAGCGACTGGAACAGCGTCTCGAAGCTGGCGAAGCGCTGCAGGGCCGCGCCCGCATCGGCGTTCTGACCCACGGCGCTCTGGATGTGGCGGGATTGCTCGCCGGTGAGGGCTCCGTTGCGCGTGAGCAGCGTCGCCAGCCAGTCCGATAGCCAGGCGCGGCCGCGCTCGTCGGTCTCGGTCGCAAGCGGGTTGAGGCCCGTGGGAACACCGGCCCGAATTTCGTTGTAGCGGCCGCCAAGGGCGCGGACGGCCATCTCAAGCCCGCGATCCTTGTCGAAGAAGAAAAGCCGTGCGCCGACCCGCTGCGCCTGCGCCGCGAGAAACGCCGTGGTCAGCGTCTTGCCGGTGCCGGTGCGTCCCAAAACGAGCGTATGGCCGACGGTCGGTTCCTTGCCTGGGCTACCCGCCTCATGGAAATTGAACCGATAGCCCGAAGTGCCTACCGTGGGCAGGACCGAGATGGTTTGGCCCCAGGGCGACTGATCGGGGCCACGTCCCTCAACGCTGCCGTGAAGCGCCGCGAAATCCGCGAAGTTGATCGAGGAGATCGGCGTCTTGCGGGCGCGGTAGCCGAAGTTGCCGGGTGACTGTGCGAAGTAGGTGGCTTTCAGCGCCATGTTTTCGCGGACGATGACGGACATGATTTCCTGGCCCACGCGTTTGATCTGGGCTGCAGCGCGCTCGAGTGTGTCGCGATCGGGCGCATAGACGGCAATCGACAAATGATGGTCGCCAAAGGCGATGCGGCCCGCCTCCTGATCGTCGGCTGCTTGCCCGAGTTGCTCGCGCAGGGAGACGGCCGCATCGTCGGAGGCCTGCATCTGGCGGATGATCCGCTGGATGCGCTCCGCCATGATATTGTTCGGGATCGGGCTGAAGGAGTTGGTCAGCACGATGTCAAGCGGCAGGTCGAGCGCATCGAGAAGCGTCACGTCGGTGAGGGCCGGATATGTCTTCATCGAAAAGAGCGCGCCGTATTTGACCTGACCGGTCACGGCGTCGGTCAGGGTGACGACGTCGCCGTCGAAGGTGGCGCGGCAATTGCTCAGCGTGTGTGAGAGGGGCAGGGCGCTTTGCCCGAAAGCGATGGGGGAGAAGCTGCCTGCGTTCAGCGTGTTGAGGTAGCCCAGCCATTCACCGCCCGACTTCGTGAGCCTGACGGGGTTGGCGGAGGCAAGCGCCACCTCGAAGAAGCCCATGACCTCGTTGAGTTCCTGCATCCGTGTCGCGCGGTCCTTGACCCAGGCCTTGCGGGCCAGCGTCCGCAGAAGGGGAATACGCGCGGAAATGTCGGGGCGCCGGATGACGCTGAGATAGAGCTGGCGCTTGGCCGGGCGCAGGTCTTTGACATGGGCCTGCCAGCGCGCGTCGATCGCGGCGGCGAAACTGCCACCTTCGATCGCGCGCATGCCGAGGTCCTGCGGCACGGAAATGCGGTGGATGTAGAAGCCGAAGGCATTGCCGGTCTGGGCGACGATAGCCGCAACTGCGCGTTTGAGGGCATCGAGCCGGGCATCCTCGGTGGTCATGGGGTTCAGACCGTCGAGGCGCAGCGTGGCTAGGAGATCGCCCTCGCGCAGCACCATGACATCGTCATCGGCTAGGGAAAAGTACGGCAGGTGCTCGGCGAGATAGCTTTCCCGCGCGAAGTCACCTCCGCCGGCTTGAAGCAGAGCGGTTCCGTGAGTGGAAAGAGTGCCCGCATCAAGCGCCAAAGCTGTCGCCTCCGTGCAGGGCCCGGTTCTTCGTCGCGCGCACCGAGCCGTAGGAGACGCGGAGGACCTCGAAGAAATGCGGCTCGCGGTCGGCGACGAACCACAGGATCGGATAGGCGACGAGCCCGACCAGGAAGAAGACCATCGACTTCGTCCAGATGAACGGCAGAACGACCCCGGTCGCCAGCGCCACGAGGTATCCGACAGGGAGGCCCAGATACTTGGGCGGACGGGCGAGGCCCAGAAAGAGGGGGGATCGTTCTGCCAACTCTTTTCTCCAACCTCAGGAGAAGCCGTCGACGATGGTGCCGGCCGAGAAGATCAGCACGATCCCGATGATGACCGAGGCAAACCAGCCCCAGTTGAGCCGCCCCATCATGCACATGAAACCGGTGCCGATGACGGCAAGCGTGGCGACCGCGATCCCGATCGGACCGGTCAGCGCGGCCTCGACGGTTTCCAGCATGGTTTGGATCGGCGACAAGTCTTGCGCGAGAGCGGGCGTTGCGAAAGCCGCCAGGGTTGTGGCTGCGGGTAAGAGGTGGCTGAGGCGATGTCTGAGCATGCGAAGTTCCCTTGTTTTACTGAAGATCGATGAGGACGGGTGCCCGGGCAGGCACCCGGTCTGCGTTACGGATGTCCGGCGCTGCAACAGGTGTGTCCGCCAGCCGGGACCGGATCCGGTGGATGCGCGCGATATATTCGCGGGTCTCCGAGAAGGGTGGGACACCGGAATACTCGATCACACGGTGCGGTCCGGCATTATAGGCCGCGAGCGCCAGGTCAATATCCTTGAATGTGGCGAGCTGCGCGAGCAGGTAGCGCGCCGCGCCGTCGAGGTTCTGGAAGGGATCGCGCGGATCGACCCCGAGGGCGCGGGCAGTGCCCGGCATCAGCTGGCCCAAGCCATAGGCACCCTTGGGGCTCACGGCAATCGGGTTGTAGCTGCTTTCGGCCTCGACCAAGGCGCGGAATAGGGTCTGCCAGTCGTCCGAACCCAGTCCAACTTGGCGCAGGGCGCTGTTTCCTTGGTGGCGGACGGCAGTCGTTCGGATCAGGGAGAGGATGCCGTCGCGACCGGAAGGCGGCGTGGCATCCAGTGAGACCAGCACAACATTGTCCTCAGCCGGTTCGCCCAACCCAGCCCACGCAGGCCGCTGGTCGTGAAACGTCCAGCCATAGGTCCGGGCTGTTCCGTCGAGGCCGAAGGCGATGACGTCAGCCGCGCTCCTCGAGGGTGATGCTGTAATCAGGACTAAAGCGCAGATCGCGCCCGTCACCGAACTCGAGATGATGTTTGAAGAGTCCCGGCCATATATTGAAATATCGCGGCTCGGGCCCGTGCGGGGTGATCCGGGTCGAGACCAGTATGGCTTCCGGCTCGCCTTCGCGCAGGTAGATGCACTGGTAGCGCGGCTTGCCATCGTCCGTGAACCCCACAAGTTCATACCGGCAGCGGAACGCGATGCCCTTCTCGGACAGGTCTTTGACACCGTCGATGGTGATCAGGATCTGGTTGCGCGCTATCGGCATGTTCGGACTCTCCCCACGAGAGCCCTTCTACTTCACGACACTAAGGCCATAAAGTCATATAGAGTCAATACGACATATTGCAGATAATTACATATTGAGCGATGATCTGCGCAACTTTTGCGGGAGAGCGACATGAAGCGACAGGCGATGGCAGCTGTGATGGGGATAATGACAGTGTTTGGAGCCCCAAAGAAGGCGCAAGCTTACGACATCGACTGCGCCATCATGCTCTGCATGGCGGGTGGGTTCCCCCCGAGCGCGGTCTGCGCACGGGCCTATCGAACCATGATCCGCCGCATCACGCCCTGGCCTAGCCTGCCGCCTTTCGGGGTCTGCACCTTTGCCCATCTGCCGGTCGAACTGGGCGGGCCCGGCGGAAAGGGAGAGCTCGACACCCATCTGCCGGAATACGAATGGTTGAACCGCACTCATGTGATCTGGTTCACTGGACGATCCTACGAGCCGCGCGACGAGCCGCGACAGTGGGATTGGTCGATCCGCTCCTGCGACCGCGAGAACCGGACCTGCCGCTATGTCCAGCGGGTCTACGGTTCCTACACTCCCTGGCCCGCGACATTCATCTCGGAAAGCGGCCAGGAGATCGCCTACCCAAGCGGTGGTGGTCTATGGCACGTCTATTCTCGCAGCATCATGGTCGAATACGGCGACTACGAGGGCAACATGGGCCACTCGGAGTGGTTTTCCTACTGATCCGGCGCGCCTGATGCCTTGAGGGAAACTGGGCGCAGGTCGGCAAGGTCTGCATCAAAACGTTCCGGATCGACATGCCAGCGGCGACTCACCGAGCCATCATTCCAACGGTAATCGGTGAACAGGTGGATCTCCCGCGCGCCGTCGTTCAGAAACCCTTCCTGGAAAGGCCAGCCTGTATTCTTCTTACCCATTGAACTCACTACGCTCCATTTGACTACCTCTTGAGACGTTCCGCTCCAGGACGCATCGGGGGCTGGCAAATACTGGCTAGCGTTTTGTGAAGAGCTTTTCTGGGTCGACGTTCAACGCCTTGGCGATGCGTTCGAGAAGGTCGAGGGAGGCCGCGAACTTGGCGTTCTCGACCTTGCCCATATGGCCGCGGCTTACGTCCGCCCGATGAGCAAGCTCCTCTTGGCTGAGGCCGCGGGCGCGTCTCAATTCCTGGATGTTTAGTGCTACACGGTCCCGCAAGTTCATGCCCGCGAAACGGACACGATGCGCGAAATATCGCCACGCGATATATGTTACATTCGGAGGTGCAGAGAAGAATTCTTGGAACGGCGCGAGGTTGCCGGAATGGGATGCCTGCCGATACGCAGGTCACGGGATGATCCGTCTCGCTAACATTATGGGCCGTTCAATCGTTCTTTCGGAAAAGGGCGGCACCGGCCATACCGGTGCCGCCAGTTGGTCGTCCACAGGGAGGTTGTAGAGGACGAATTCTACAGGGAAATTTGGGGTTGGCCAAAAATCGCACAAGAGAACTTATGTAAATTTAGCTAGATTCCGATGGCGCGATATGCCTCTCCAATCCGATTAATTGACACCGCATAGGCGGCCGAGCGCAGATCTGTGGCTGGGTCGTGGGGATCGTTCCAGCGCCGCGAGAGCTCGACATAGGTCGACCGCATGATGTCCTCGAGGCCGGAGCGTACGAGATCGATCTCACGGCGGCCCTGGAAGAACTCTGCCTCGGCCTCCTTGGGGAAAGCGCGACCGGTCATCATCTCGAGCGAGCGTGCGAGCGTACGGTGGCCCTTCTCGTCATAGCGCCGCTCCATCATTCCAAAGGGAATATGGGTGAGGTTCTTGACCCATTCGAAGTAGCTGACCGCGACGCCGCCGGCATTGGCAAAGAGATCGGGGATGATTACCACGCCTTTCTCGCGCAGGATCCGGTCGGCCTCATAGGTCGTGGGCCCGTTCGCCGCCTCGACGATCAGCCGTGTCTGAATCTGCCCGGCGTTTCCGCCGTGCAGCACCTGTTCCAGCGCCGCCGGAATTAGGATATCGCAGTCATCTTCCAGCCCCTTCGCACCCTCGGCGTCGAAGGTGCCGCCAGCAAATCCCTGCACCCCTCCGGTGGCCACGACATGTTTTTTCAGTACCTCAATGTCGAGACCGTCCGGATTGCGGATCACTCCGTCGCGCTCGATCACAGCGGTGATGTGGCATCCATCGTCTTCGCTGAGGAACTTAGCGGCGTGATAGCCGACATTGCCAAGCCCTTGGACCACCACCGAGCGCCCTCGTAGGTCGTTGCCTGCAAAGCCCGCTTTTTGTGCATCTTCGGTGTTATAAAAGAAGGCCTGCACCGCGAACTGGACGCCGCGGCCTGTGGCTTCGGTGCGCCCCTCGATGCCGTTGCCGCCCAAGGGCTTGCCCGTGACGCAAGCCATGCCGTTAATGTCCTCGGGCTTAAGTCGACGGTATTCGTCGGCAATCCACATCATGGTTTGTTCGTTGGTACCCAAGTCTGGTGCCGGCACGTTCATTCCGGAATTGAGAAACCCGTGCTTGATCAACTCCTGCGCAAATCGCCGAGTGATCTTCTCCAGTTCATGTTCTTGCCAATCGCGCGGATCAATCTTAAGCGCGCCCTTGGAGCCGCCGAAGGGCACTCCGATCAATGCACACTTGTAGGTCATGAGCGCAGCGAGCGCCTCGACTTCGTCTTGGTTTGATGAAAGCGAGTATCGAATGCCGCCCTTTGCTGGATTGTTGTGGGTCGAATGCACCGCACGCCAGCCGACAAAGGTGTGCATCCGACCGCGTAGACGCACACCAAAGCGGGTGACATATGTGGCATTGCAGGCCTGAATCTTTTCAGCCAATCCTTCGGTCAGTTTGAGTGACTCGGCAACGGCACAAAATGTTGCGTCAATGTCTGATAGAAAGTTAGGCCCGGATCGAGCGAGTTGCGCTTTAGGTATATTTTCTGCATCGTCCAATTTTAAATTCCCGCTTACCGATATTGTTTCCACGATCTTTTATTGGCCAAACAGGCCAAATTTATTTATGTTTTCTATGTGTTATGACGCACCGGTTTTGACGTGTGCGACCAATCTTCTGCACTCGAAAAAGGTGCGAAGCGACAAGGACAAGAGTGAGGGATTCCATCATCGTGACGCGATCCCGAAGCACATATGCAATAGAGGTTGCATATCCACGCCATGAGCGGTTGAAGTCTCTTTGTCGTCGAACCCGGCAACAAGTACTGACCCGATGCTGGCTTCGGCAGCGTACAACGCCAAATTTTGGGCAATGCATCCCGCTTCAATGTATGCATACCGTTCACCACGTGACCCAAATGGTGGCTGCTCGGCAAAGGCCTGTCTGATCTCATTAGAATTCACGTAAAACGTTAAGATAAGTGGCGCTGTTTCAATCCATGGCTGATTACTTAGAGCCGCTTGCCGAAGTTCTTTACGGAGATCTTTTTGGCAGTGAAGCTCGGTATGACCGGTCATGGGGTCGATCGTGTAGGTGCCAGTCTCAGTGCCTTCTACGTTCCCACAAGTTGCAATCAGCCTAATAGGGTACAGGGCGTGCGCAGAAGGCGCAGCGCGGCCACCTGATGGTCCGCGTTTACCTTGCGCGATCTGAATAAGGCTATGGACCGTTTCGAACGGTAGCGGCGTTTCGCTGAATTGCCTTGTCGAACATCTCAATGATAGAACCTCAGATAGGCTTAGCTCTGCAGTGGCGCTCATTTAAGTTCTCCAAATGATGCATGCTCAAAATTGCCATTCAGGACTTCGGCGAAGTTCTCAAAAAATTTATCTGAAAGCTTCTGAACAGTAGACTTGAGCATACGGCTTCCCAGTTGCGCGATTTTCCCACCTATTTTGGCATCAACTGCATAGCTTAGCTCCGTACCGCCACTCACTTCTTCGAGCGATACGTCGGCGGTGCCACGGGCAAAGCCGGCAACGCCTCCCTTTCCTTCACCTTCGACGCGATAACGCTTGAGCGGCTCTATCTGCTTGATGTTCACATCACCAGCAAAGCGAGCCTTTACCGGACCAACTTTCAGCGTGACGGTAGCGGCATAAGCACCGTCGTCATGTTTT
Source organism: Roseivivax sp. THAF30 (assembly GCF_009363575.1). NCBI lineage: Bacteria > Pseudomonadati > Pseudomonadota > Alphaproteobacteria > Rhodobacterales > Roseobacteraceae > Roseivivax > Roseivivax sp. THAF30. Next base: position 10,166 of record NZ_CP045391.1, read on the forward strand.
CTGACGCTCTCGCAGCCTGGTATGCAATGGGTAAGGACTACTTCACTATTCAATGCTTCCCAGACGGCCGCTGGTGTCGCGTTAAGAGTGTATTGACCTTCAAACTGCATGTTTCATCTCCTTGAGGGGTGCGGGACGCTGAAAATCGGAACCATGCGCCGCGCCGATCAGGGATTTCACATCGTCGATTCCCTTTTCCACAAGCCAAGTCTCGAGTTCCACGAGCGCCCGAGGCAAAGCCATCGGGTCAACGTACGAGACAGTTCCAAAAGCAACGGCAGCGGCGCCCGCCGCCATAAATTCGATCACGTCCTTGTAATTAGCGACGCCACCCATGCCGAAGATCGGCAGACTGATCGAACGATACAGTGTCCACACCATGTACACTGCCATTGGTTTGATCGCTGGGCCAGATAGTGCACCGACGCCATTGCCTATCATGGGTTTCAGAGTTTCTATGTCGATGCACATAGCGCGTGGCGCATTGACCAGTGCGACCGCATCCGCTCCAGCTGCTTCGATGGCTTGCGCCACGGATACTAGCGACGAATAGTCAGGCGCGAGTTTAGCCACTAAGGGGAGGTCTGTTTCTTGCCGCGCGCGTTTCACCAGTTTGTAAGCGGCGTCCGGGTCATATCCAAAGTCTAGTCCACCCTGTTTCAAGTTGGGGCAAGACAGGTTGAGTTCCAGTCCTTGGAAGGCGTTCAATGCGGACGCGCGCGCGACAACTTCGGCGTACTCCACTTCGGTTCGACCGATGACGCTCTGAATGACAGGGACTGGCAAATCGCGTAGGCGAGGAGCGTCCACGGCTTCGAATTGTTCCCAAGAAATCGACGGAATGCCGACAGAACTGTGCAACCCCGATGGCACTTCGATTACACGGCGCGGCGAGTTGCCTGGCCATTCAATAGGACGGACCGTCTTGGGTACTAGCACGCCCATGGTTTCGACAGGGAAAAACTGATTGAAGTTCCCATGATGGCCGTAGGTGCCAGACCCTACGGTCAGTGGGTTCTTCATTTCGATGCCGGCAATATTTATGCTGAGATCAGGCATTGACAACCTCCCAGGTGTTGAAAACAGGGCCATAGTGGCAAACTTCGCGATAGGCTTTCTTTTCGCCTGCGGGATCAAGGTTCACCTCGATTACGCAGCCGTGACAGTCTCCAAATCCACAGGCCATATGCTGCTCCATCGCGGATTGCGCCGGGATGTTCAACTTTCGTGCCAACGTGTCGGCAGCGCGGATCAGGCGGTTGGAGCCACAAACATAGATGGCGTCAAAGTCAATCTTCGAAGCCTCGGCCAAAAGGTGGTCGGTGACCATGGTGACCCCGCCTGGTTGATCGTCGGAATGTAGGAACACCATGCCGCCATGATGCGAGAAAATTTCGGTGCCGACGATGTTGTCGCGGGTTCGGGCGCTGAGGAAAGCGTGGGAGGTAATGCCTCGGCTTGCGGCAAGATCTGCAAGCGTTGGCAGCGCAGCGATTCCGATCCCACGGCCGACGAGTGCAATGGTCCGCGCTTCGGCAGGTAAATCGTACCCGGTGCCAAGGGGCCCGATCAGATCGCAGGTTGTTCCAGGACGAAGGGTATCACGCATTAGGCGACAGCCTTCGCCCACGAGTTTGTAAGCGACCTGAAGGCGGGTCCTGTCGGAACTCACGCGATAGACGCTGAACGGGCGGCGCAAAAAGGGGCCATGCTCTCCGTTGACGCGAATATTGACGAATTGCCCCGGTTCGAGAGCAGCCGAAATGCTTGGGGCATCGACTTCAAGAAGCCAGTATTCCCCTGTCAGCGGTTCATTCGACACCACTGATGAGTTGATTTGTTCCATGATGACCTCGTCTCCTTGAGTATTGGATACAAAAATACACAAATACACAGTGAGTACAAGGTGCAAAAAAAGCCGGTGTGAATCGCACCGGCCTTGCTAGGTGTTTAGTCCCGGCGTGTGGTGGTCTACTGATTTGTGACCACACAAAGGATGCACTATGGGACAAATTCTTCATGGGAGCGCCAAGACCACGCACGCAGTCCGAGCTCTCATACAGCGATCGAAAGCTTCGAACGCGGCGTTGAGCCGGGAACTGGGCATCAACGTCAAGACGGTCGCCAAGTGGCGCAAGCGCGACGGTGTGCAAGATGCGGCGATGGGACCGAAAGAACCACATTCGACAGTTCTCAGCATCGAAGAGGAGGTCGTCATCGTTGCCTTCCGGCGGCACACCTTGCTGCCCTTGGATGATTGCCTATATGCACTGCAACCCAGCATCCCGCATCTGACGCGGTCATCGCTGCACAGGTGCCTGCAACGGCATGGGATCAGCCGCTTGCCGGAGGTCGAGGGTGACAAACCGAAGAAGACGTTCAAACGCTACCCCATCGGGTATTTTCACATCGACATCGCCGAGGTGCGTACAGGTGAAGGCAAAATCCGCCTGTTCGTAGCCATCGACCGCACATCCAAGTTCGCCTATGTCGAGTTGCACGAGAAGGCGGGCAAGATGGTGGCGGCGCAATTCCTGCGCAATCTCATCGCGGCTGTACCTTACAAGATCCACACGGTCCTGACCGAAAATGGCATCCAGTTCACCAATCGTAAGCAGGACCGGTTCGCTTTCGAGCATATCTTCAGCCGCGTATGCCGAGAGAATGAAATCGACCAGCGCCTAACTAAGGTGAACCACCCCTGGACGAACGGACAGATTGAGGGCATGAACCGGACAATCAAAAAGGCGACGGTCAAGCGCTACCACTACGACACGCATTCACAGCTCGAAACGCACATCACCGACTTCACGGCAGCCTACAACTACGTACGCCGATTGAAGACGCTGCAAGGCCTCACGCCCTTCGAATACATCTGCAAAATCTGGACTTCAGAGCCAGAACGTTTCAATGTCGATCCAACCTACCACACGCCGGGACTAAACACCTAGGTGGCTTTGCTGGGATCAGGCGAGCGTTGCGATATTGTCCACGTTCTGCCTGACGTGCGCGCGCACGACATTTTCTACCGCTTCGGTATCTCCGATCTTCACGGTGTCAACAATGGTTCTGTGTTCGAGTCCCGCAATTTCGAATTCGCGGGACTCTGCGTAGAACTTACGGAAGTAGGGGCGTAGCATAAGGCGCATACGCTGTGCCTCCTGAATTAGAAGAGGTTTCTCACAGCAGGCGGTCAGATAATTGTGGAACTCATCATGTGCGGTGATCCACGCCGATAAATCTTCTTGTACATTGTCCATCCGCCAAAGAAGATGCTCAAGTTCGGCAATTTGGGTTGGACCAATAATCGGGAGCGCCATACGTGCCGCTAAACCTTCTAGAACTGCCCGCATTTCAATCAACTCAACAACTTCTTCCGTAGTAAACTCCGCGACCGAGGCGCCCCGATTGGCGACGATCGTCACAACGCCGTCGCCTTCGAGTTGCCGAAGTGCATCGCGTACTGGCATCCGGCTAATCCCCAGATCTTCTGCCACAGTTTCCGTCGCAACCCGCATTCCGGGCACTAGCTCGCCAGAAAGGATTGCCTCGAGAATATAGTGATAAGCGCGCTCGATCGGCGACATTTTCTTTGATAAGTAGTGTTCTCGTGCCACTGTAAGCATCCTGTGTGGGTCTGGTTCGAACTGCAGAAACGGTCTGGTTGAACTTTAACCTGCCTCCAAGCATTCGCAAATAAGCTCGTAGTAGACCTGTGCGATACCGACAAGGTCTTGGACGAGAACGCTTTCTTCGTCCGAGTGAAACTGGCCTACCTCGCCAGGCCCAAGCATCACCGCTTCGGCCCCCGCACGGGAGAAGAAGCCCGCATCTAGCGCGAAGTTGCATGCAAAAGTCTCGGCCTCTTTGTAACCCGAGCGGGAAAAGGCCGCTTTCAGTTTCTTAGCGAATGTTCCGTTCGGGTCCAGTTCGTTCGGATACATGATCGGGCCTTGTTCGAAGTCCAGGGTCCATGGTTCTTGGATTCTGATTCTCCTAGTCAGGGCTTCGTAGGCTTCTTCTGGCGATTCACCAGGCAGGACGCGCCTGTCATAAGTAATAGTCGCAGTGTCCGGCACCGTGTGGGTGGCATTTGGCAGGGTCTTCAGCGCGGTGGGAGTTAGCGTCGCAGGGCCGAAAACAGGATGATCCGCGACGCCGAGATCAAATGTTTCGAGGTTTTCAAGAATATGGCGAGCGCCGGACAAGGCGTTGATCCCATTCCAGGGCGACGATGAGTGCGCCGCTTTGCCGTGGACGTGAATGTCGAAGTCCACCCGGCCCTTGTTCCCCGTCGCGATTTTACTGTCGGTCCCGATACAGATGCAGGCAAAGTCCGGCATTTCGCCGATGTTTTTCATCGCGGCGCGCACGGCATCATGGCGTCCGGTTTCGCCGGCAGTTGTCAGGACTACGGTCAGACGACCTTTGAGCTTATCTTCGGCGATTGCTTGGCCTAGCGCAGCTAGCACTGCGGTCAAAGCGGTCTTTTGTTCGGCCACGCCGCGGCCGCGAACAGCCGGGCCGTGCGCGGTTTCGATCAACCGCGGCGTAAACGGATCGGTCATCCGATTCGCTGGATGCGTCATTGCGTAAGCTACGAACAGCAGGGAGACCCCGGCATCCCTCGGTCCTGCTTGGGCGATCAGGTTGCCGTGATCATCGAAGTGAACGTCTGCACCGACCTCCTTGAAGCGCGGAGCAGCACATTTCCGGATGAAGTCATGAATTTTAGGGTCTTCTTCCAGCAAATCAGTCTGTTGGCTGGGAAAAGATACGAAGTTTTTTAGCTGTTCGATCAGAGCCGCTTCGCTCAGAAATGAAGGTGTTTGTTGTTGTGGCATAGGTTTGGCCCCTAGGTTTTGAAATCAAGTCTTGCATCTCATATTGGATACATTAATACATAAATACAGATTTGCAACCTCGGAGCGGCTCATGTTGGTCAACATGACGTCGACAAACAAAAAAGTAGGAGATGTACCAATGGGGATTAGAAATATAGCGAAAGCTGGAGCGGTTGCGTTTGCGACCTCTGCGCTTATGGTTGGCGCCGCGTCGGCGCAGGATACCGTCCTGCGTCTGAGCCACACGACCGCCGAAACGATGGATCAAGGATCACACGCATGGGCGATAATCTTCAAGGAAGTAGTGGAGGCGCAGACGTCTGGTGATATCGAAGTGCGCATCCTCGGCGCCAACGCTGCCGGTGCCGAACGTGAACAGATCGAGAAAACGCAAGCCGGCATCAATCAGATCACCATCAACAGTGAAATCCTGATGCCAAGTTTCTTCCCGCCGGCGCGGGTCTTGGGCATTCCGTTCCTTTTTAAATCCGACGCTGTGGCGTGGGAAGTGCTAGACGGCCCCTTTGGTGACGAGTTCGAACAAGCTTGGCAGGAGGCTACGGGTCTACGCGTGCTCAGTATCTTCAACGCTGGTTTCCGCAGTTTCTTTAACAGCGATCACCCGGTCCATGGCCCCGCAGATCTGGCCGGGCTCAAGATTCGCACCGGTGAGAACGATGCGCACATTGCCATGGTGAAGGAACTGGGGGGAAGTCCGGTACCAATTTCCTGGTCTGAAGTCTACACGTCGCTGCAGCAGGGAGTGGTCGACGGGATGGAGAACCCTCCCGGCCTAGCCTATGCCATGAAGTTTCATGAGCATCTGGATTATCTGACGCTTGACCGTCACTTGTTCAGTATCCATGCCGCAATGATTAATGAGGGCGCATATCAGTCGCTCACCGATGAGCAAAAGCAAATCGTTCAGGAAGCGGCGAAGACCGCGAACATCGTTGCCCGCGCCACCGTGCTTTTGGACGAGCGTCATGCGCTCGCGGACTTGGAGGACGCTGGAATCGAAATCTATTCGCCGACCCCGGAAGAATACGCTCAGTTTCGTGACCTCGGGCGCCCAGTTGTCGAGCAGATGGTTCGTGACGAAATCGGTGACGAATGGGTGGACACCCTGCTGGGTGCCATTGCCGACGCAGAAGCGAATGTTGGGCAGCCCTAATCGTGCACCGATAGGCGCAAAATAATAGGAGTGACCCCAGTATGCTTGGAAAAATCGACAACTCAATCCTGCTTGTGACTAGAAGCGCAGTGGTTCTCTTGCTGGCAGCGATGTTTGGTGCGACGCTTGCCGGGGTCTTCTTTCGATATGTTTTGAACGATGCGCTCGCCTGGTCCGAGGAAGTCGCCCGCTATTGCATGGTGTGGCTATCCCTTCTCGGCGGAGGGCTCGTCTTTCGGGGAGGTGGCCATATCGCGGTCGATCTGCTTGTTTCGCGGATCGGATCGCGGAGTCTGCGGACCGCGGTGATCCGACTTGCACAGGCCATCGTGGCTGTGGTGCTTGTAATCTTGCTTTGGCAGGGATTTGAGTTGACGGCCCGTGGTAAGTATATGACCACCGCGGCACTAAGCCTACCCATGTACATACCCTATGCCGCGCTTCCAGTTGGTGGGCTCCTGATGCTCTATCACCTTATAGCTGCCGAATTCTTCACGCGCGACGACAACCCTGGGCCTCGGTCCAGGTTGGACGACGCGCCATAACTGGGAGACCCGCAAAGTGCTTGCTCTCACCCTCTTCGTGTCAATGCTGGTTTTCCTGCTCATGGGCGTTCCTGTTGCATTCGCGATTGCAGCCGCAGCGCTGCTGACTGTTGAATTTCTTCTGCCATCAATGCCGCTCGTGTTGTTGCCGATGAGTATGTTCAACGGTATGGACTCCTTTCCCATGATGGCGATCCCGTTTTTCGTTCTCGCCGGCGAATTAATGAATCGGGGCGGCATTTCGATGCAGTTGGTGCAGTTCTCACAGTCTGTTGTCGGGCATGTTCGCGGTGGTTTGGGGCACACTAACATCGTTTCGAACGCGATCATGTCATCGATATCTGGATCAGCACTTGCCAATATCGCGGCGGTGGGCCGTGTAATGATCCCCGCGATGCGCAAGGACGGCTACGACCAGTCCTTTGCCACGAGCATTACGATCGGGGCGTCCTTGCTCGGACCGATCATCCCTCCGAGCATAACAATGGTGATTTTCGCGGTAACCGCAAACCAATCAGTCGGGGCACTGTTCCTTGCCGGAATCGTGCCGGGCCTGTTGATCTGTTTCGGGATGATGGCCGTGGTCTACGTGCGCTCTAGGCAACGCAATTTTGGCACGATTGTCCCATTTTCTTTCAAACGTGTCTGGACCGAGTTTCGCGGCTCGATCGTAGCCCTTTTTATGCCCTTCATTATTCTAGGCGGGATATTTGGCGGAATCATGACCCCGACCGAAGCGGCGGCGGTCGCGGCTTTTTACGCGTTGGTCGTAAGCGTGGTATTTTATCGCACCATCACCATCAAGGATCTGTGGAACGTTGCGCTTTCGACCGCCAAGACAACGAGTTTTATCATGCTGGTAATTGGCGCGGCGCGGGTGTTTTCGGACGTGATGCTGTCGGAGGGTGTCCCCGGGCAAATCGCTCAGGCGTTGCTGGGGCTGTCGGCTAATCCGATCATCCTACTGTTGCTGATCAATTTGCTACTGCTGATCGTTGGCTTCGTCATGGATACTACAGCTGCAATAATCATCCTAGTACCGGTCTTGATGCCGGTCGCTATAGAACTCGGGATTGACCCAATTACATTTGGCGTCCTGATGAGTATCAACCTTGTAATTGGCATGGCTACACCGCCAGTTGGCGTGGCGCTTTTTCTGGGAAGCGAAGTATCAGGCTTGCGCGTCGAGCAAATTGCAGGGCCAGTAGCTCTGATGCTCACCGTTCACCTTGCAGTTTTAATGTTGGTCACCTTTGTGCCGGCTGTAAGTATCTGGCTGCCCGGACTGTTTGGATATTGAGGCTACAATGAAATCTTATGCTTTCGAATACACTCGTGTCTCATCGCTTGATGAAGCGCTGGAATGCCTGAAAGAGGACGAAGAGGCTAATATCATCGCGGGGGGCCAAAGTTTAATGCCGATGCTGGCAATGCGCCTTGCTGCACCGTCCCGGCTGGTGGACATTGGTGGGTTGAAAGAGTTGCGTGGTATTGAAGTTGCGGAGAATTGCGTACGGATCGGCGCTCTCGCTCGCCATGTTGAGGTGCTGAATAGTGACGTGATTTCATCCTCAGTGCCCTTGCTGGCTCGCGCGATCCGTGAGGTGGCGCACCCCGCAATTCGAAATCGTGGCACCTTCGGGGGCAGTGTCTGCTTGGCCGATCCGGCAGCTGAGATACCTGCTGTCTGCGTTGCCTTAAACGCCGCATTTGAAGTGGCTGGGCCAGATGGTCGACGGATGATCCCAGCTCGCGAGTTCTTTGTCGATGTATATGAAACCGCACTGCTTCCGGGCGAGGTAATGATCGCGGCGGAGTTACCAGTATCCGTGCCAGGCGATCGGGTGGCCTTTCACGAGCTTGCGCGAAGACATGGTGACTTTGCCATTGTCGGCGTCGCCCTACGAGGAAATATTCTAGAGAACATTCTGCAAGAACTGGACATTTGCGTATTCGGCGCATCATCAAGCGCGTGTCTCGCGCCAACGGCCGCGCGGGAACTCGTCGGGATACCCTTTAGTCTCGAGGCGGTTGAAGCTGCTTGTGCCTCGCTGTCTCAGGTTCTTGTGCCGCAGGAAGATGCGCAGGCAACGAGCGAGATGCGCTGCCATCTGGCTCGAGTACTGTTGCGTCGCGGATTGGCAGACTTAATGAACAATGAGGCCCTAAGATGAGCGAAATTACGCAAACCGTTACCTTAAGGGTCAATGGCGAACCGCAAGTAGTTACTGTTCCAACCCGAAAGCATCTCGCCGACCTCTTGCGCGAAGATTTGGGGTTTACCAGTGTACATGTTGGCTGTGAACATGGGGTCTGCGGATCCTGTACCGTTCGAATTGACGGAGCCATTCAGCGCTCGTGTCTTGTCCTTGGCGTGCAGGCCGAAGGCGCACAAGTCGAGACCCTCGAGTATCTGTCGACACAAGACACGACGGGAGATCTGGTTGAGGCTTTTGTGTCCGAAAATGCGCTGCAATGCGGTTTTTGCACGCCAGGGATGATAATTTCGTGTGCAGCCTTGCTTGCTGAGACACCTAGTCCGTCCCGGGAACAGGTGCGTGATTTTCTGTCTGGTAACTACTGCCGTTGCACAGGGTATCAGGCAATCGTGGAAGCGGTCATGAAAGTGGCAGCCGCGCGTCGTATCGAGATTGGAGAAAAAGTATGAGTAGGGTTCTGCTTCGCGCACCAATCGGACAGTCTCTTCCGCGTGAACGTGCCCGTCGTTTTGCTTCGGGTCGAGGACGCTACACGGACGATTGTGCGATTCCCCGTGGTCTGCACGCGGCCTTTCTGCGTTCGCCTATTGCCCGGGGCGATATTGTCGAGATCAACATTCAGGCGGCGCGCGAGACTGATGGTGTCCTGCTGGTCCTGACTCACGAAGAGATTGCCGGTCACTATTCACCCTGGGAGGCGAACAACCAGTTGCTGCCGGACATGAAGTCGCCAGAACAGCCAGCCCTACCGTCCCGGCGGGTGAACTATGTCGGCGAACCGTTAGTCATGGTCGTGGCGACGAGCCGCGCGATTGCCGAGGACGCGGTCGAACAGGTTTTCGCGGATATCGAACCGCTTGAAGCCGTGGCGAGCATCGATGCCGCTTTGGATTCTAATGTCGAAGCCATACACGAAGGTACTCCAGACAACGTTTGTGCGGACCTGACTTCAGGCAACGGCGCGTTTGGCACGCCCTTCGTTAAAGCCGATTTGGTACTGGAAGAGACGCTGGACTTTGGGCGGCACACGGCGTGTACACTTGAGACGCGTTCAATGGTCGCCGACTATGACCCCAGTACCGGATCGCTGCATCTCCGTATTTCACATCAATGCCCGCATCAGCTCCAAGCCGAGTTGGCGAGAATCCTTCGCTTGCCGCAACACCGGGTCCGGGTGTCCTCCGAAGATGTAGGCGGGGCGTATGGACTAAAGCAGCAGCTTTACCAGGAAGACGTCCTTGTCTGTCTAGCGGCCATGCAACTTGGCCGTCCGGTGCGCTTCGTCGCTGATCGGATGGAAGCCTTTGCAAGCGACAACCATGCGCGTGAACACAGAGTGACCGCGCGGGTCGCAGCCACGTCAGAGGGGCGTATCACGGGGTTCGAGATCGATGATCTTTTCCCGATTGGTGCGTTTCCGCAGTATCCCCGCACATCTTTGGGTGAGGGCAACCATGTGCTACGCATGTCGGCAGCCGGCTATGACATCGTCGACATGCGGTCGCGCTTGCGGTTGCTATTTCAGAATAAGGCACTAGTGGGGCATTATCGCTCGGTCGGGCACCCTATAGCATGTGCCATCACCGAGCACATGGTGGATCGGCTCGCCCGGGAGCTGAGGCTTGCGCCGGAGGCGGTTCGCCGCCTGAATTTCCACGAGGACACCTCTTACCCGCTTGACACACCGACCGGAGTGCACCTGCATTACCTGTCTCAACACGCCTGTCTTGATCAACTCTTGTCCGATATGGACATTGGAGCTCTTCGGAAAGAGCAGGATGCATTGCGGCTAAAGGGAATATATCGTGGTATAGGTATTGCGAGCTTTGTTGAGCTGACTGGAACCGGCAATGGATTCTATGGCCCCGGTGGGATTGACGTTTCTGGGCAAGACGGCTGTACGCTAAAGATGGAACCTTCGGGCCACGTGAGATGTATGCCTAGTGTAACGGATCAGGGCCAAGGAACCGATACAGGTATCGCTCAAATCGTGGCCTCTGTGCTGGGCTGTGTTATCGACGATATTAAGGTCCTAAGCGGGGACAGCGAAACGAGCCCCCATGGCGGTGGGGCATGGGCATCTCGGGGCATATCAACTGGTGGTGAAGCGGCGTGGCATGCTGCCATGGAACTGCGCGATAACCTCTTGGCTGTCGCAGGCCACCTTCATCAAAGGCAGCCTAAGGATCTAGAACTCTCGGAAAATCACGTGGTGGATGCAGATGGTACTCAGTTAATGGCGACTTCCGAGGTCGCCCATATCTGCTATTTTCGCCATGACATTTTACCAGATGATATGGCGACGGAAATGACCGTCACACGTCATTCGGTGCCAAAGGCGCAGCTATTCCAGGCCACCAATGGTATTCAAGCAGCCCATGTCGAGGTGGATATCGAGACAGGGTTTGTACGGCTATTGGAACACTGGGTTGTGCATGACGGTGGAACCTTGATCAATCCGGCTCTGGTCGAAGAACAGATTCGCGGAGGAGTAGTGCAGGGGCTTGGAGCCGCGTTATGGGAGGAAATTCGCTATGATCAGGACGGTCAGCTTCTAACTGCCAGCCTCGCGGATTATCTTGTGCCAATGGCGTCCGATGTACCCGACATTCACGTGTCCCATGTTACTTCTCAAACCGCTGAAGGAGTGCTTGGTGCAAAAGGTGTCGGTGAAGCCGGCGTAGCCGGCGCTTCGGGGGCGGTTTTGAATGCTGTGAACGACGCGCTGTCGCCTGTTGGAGCAATAGTTCGCAAATTTCCGATTTCACCCCGTGTCGTTCTAGAAGCTCTTTGGAGTGGGAGGAAACCATAGTGAACCACGTTGTTCTAATCTCGACGGGGGGAACCATTGCTTCAAACGAGAACGCTGACGGAAGTGCCGTAACCGCAGATTTGAATGGTCATGATCTATTGGCCAGCCTGCTAGATCGGCATCAAATGCCCAAGATTGAAATTCGAAAATTTGCATCAGTGAACAGTTTTGCGATGGATCTAGAGATTGCGTATCGTCTTTGCTGCGAAATCGCGGAGGCGCTTTCTGATCCTGATACCGCAGGCGTAGTGGTGACACATGGTACGGATACCATGGAGGAAACTGCATACTTGTCAGATCTATTGGTCGGATCGAACAAGCCGGTGGTCTTCACTGGCGCGCAAAGGCACGCCGGTGAAGCAGACACTGATGGTCCTCGTAACCTGCGTGATGCCATCCTTTGTGCCAATGACCCTTCTTTGCGCGGCTATGGTAGCGTGATCGTATTTGAAGGGGAAGTCCACGCCGCCCGCGACGTCAGCAAAACCCACACTTCACGCGTGGACGCCTTTCGCTCTGCCGGTCTTGGTAAGCTCGGAGAAGTAGATCATGGCGACGTTTGGATGTATCGTAAACCGCTTCAACGTTGTTTCATTCGGACCGAGAAACTTGAGCCACGCGTTGAAATGGCTCTCTGCGGGTTGGGTGCTACCCCGACCTTTCTTGACTACTGTGTACAGGCAAACGTTCGTGGCCTAGTCGTATCAGCCTTTGGTAGAGGGAACGCGCCCAAGGGTTTTGCTGAAGCCGCGAGTAGATTGATTCAGCAAGATATCCCAGTTGTGGTGGCTTCGCGATGCAGCGAGGGACGGACCTCACCTATCTATGGCGGCGATTCCGGTGGCGTCACTCTCGAAAACATAGGCGTACTATTTGCTGGAACCCTGTCAGCAGTTAAGGCGCGGATGTTGCTAAGTGCGAGCCTTGGAGCGGGTGCATCATTCAATGAATTGGCTACACAATTTGAAATGGCGAACAGGAACACGTCACCACTCCTCGCGGATAGCTCAGAATAGGGTGAAATATACCAAATGTTTAGTGAAGCAGAATTAGCTGAAGCAGTCGCATGGCGTCATGATTTTCACCGTCACCCTGAACTAGCCTTTGAGGAGGTCCGCACCTCTCGTAAAATAAGCCAACTTTTATCGGGGTGGGGCTGGAGCGTCTATGGGGGGCTCGCGCGTACGGGCGTTGTAGCGCGCCTTGGCCAAGGTCCGGGAATTGCTCTCCGTGCCGATATGGATGCGCTACCGATCAACGAAGTAAGCACCTTTGAGCATCGCTCGACCATTCCAGGACGAATGCATGCTTGTGGCCACGACGGCCACGTTGCTATGTTATTGCTTGCAGCTCGTCGGCTTGCAGAAATCGACTGGAAAGACCGCTCGATCACTCTTATTTTTCAGCCTGCTGAGGAAAATGAGGGTGGGGCACGCGCGATGGTTAGGGAGGGATTATTCAAAAAATTCCCATGTGAAGCTGTGTACGCTATTCACAATTGGCCTGGATTGGATGTCGGGAAGTTGGTCGCGAATGACGACCGTATGATGGCCGCGTTTTCTCTATTTCGAGTGGTTTTGACCGGTCAAAGCTGTCATGCGGCGATGCCCAATCAAGGTAGTGACGTGTTGGCCGCTGCGGGGCGTCTTGTGGCAATGCTGCAGGAAGTGCCAACCAGAAGGCTTTCGCCCCATGAATCGGCAGTCGTTTCAATTACCCAACTTCATGGAGGTCAAGCCTTTAACGTTTGCCCTGACAGGGCGGAATTAGTAGGCACGCTACGGTGGTTTGGGGAAGAAGGCAGAGGCTTGCTAACCCAGGCATTGGAGGAGGTCTCCAATGGCGTCGCCTTGGCCCATGGTTGCGAAGCTGCAATCCATTTCGAGAACTCTTACCCCGCGACAATTAATAGCGCCATTCATGCTAGGCTGGTATGTAGCATCGCTGAAAAGACTGGGTTGCAACCTATTCAAGCGCCACCAAGTATGGCCTCTGAGGATTTTTCGTTTATGCTGAACGAGCTTCCTGGTGCATATATCTGGCTCGGCGCTGCGAAGTCTGACCAGAACCCTATGCTGCACGCTCCGAATTTCGATTTTAACGATTCTGTATTGGCTCAAGGTGCCGAGCTATGGGTGCGGTTGGCTACGCAGTTATAATGTCTCAGTTTAAGTGGGTTCGACCTATAAGAATAGGCATTGCACCAAGTCGCGGTAGCTCAATCGCTCCTAAATGATACAGAATTTGAAAGCCAGAGGAAGGGAAGCCCAGGTGCCGGGCTTAAAAGGATAGAGAGAGGCTCATCCGGGTTCGGCGTGACAAGGACCCTGTCCATGGCCAAGACCGCTATCCGCCACCGCGAAGAAAATCGACGGCAACGGATCAGCCGCGCCTGACGGCGCCGCCGACTGAGCTACTTCCCATCTCTTGGACAATTTCCGGCGTAGATTAAGCTACTCTCTGCTCCTGCTGATCAGGTTGGTTTTTGTCATTTCTCAGCCAATAGACCACGGCTGGCGGTCTGCCGCCAAGGGCGGAATGGACCTGCCACGTTTTCGTGCCACTCCAAGTGCTCGTTTAAGCCACCTTCCGTTCAAAAGCGACCGGGCTTTTCCAGCCTAGTGCTGAGTGCCGTCGACGTGGATTGTAGAAGCCATTGATATTTTCGAAGATCGCCATCTCGGCTTGCCACCAGTTCTCGATCTTACGGCGTTCTTGCAGTGATAGTTGCGTGTAAACGGCTCCCATGCGATATTCTCCTATTAGATAACTCATTGTTTTCTAATAGGAGTCGCACTTCAGGGTAGCGCGCTCCGACATACAAATCAAAAACGCATAAGGTTTATTATGTTAAGTAATGGCAAGAAAACCAACGGCTACGTCGTTCGCCCGGTTACTGGGTACTCTGCATGGTCAAGTCTTTCACTGAAAAAGAACCTTGCACACCCAAGCCATTTTGAACCTATACTAATGTAGACCGGACGCGGTGCAGGTGCAGCCAAGACGCTGCCATGACGCCCGAGCGCTGTGCTCGCTGAAGGTCACGAACCTGAAGCGATCACAGTGATTGGAGCGAACGTGAATACCCAGTACATGCAGAATGCGCCCGCCAACCTTGCGGTTGTCGTGGGGAACATTGACCCTGAAGCAGTCAAAGTTTTTTTCCGCGACAACCGGCTTGTTCAGTATCTCATCCGGCGTCATGCTGGCGAAAAGTTGTCGGACGAAATCTATGACCAGATCTACGCGGAGGTCTGCATCCAACTTCTCAAGGCCAAGCCCGGTTCCTACGACCCGGACTACGCGCCGTCGACGTATCTTGCAAACATCGTCAAAGAGGCCCGGCGCGTAGTCCTGGCCGAGCAGCCCATGATTTATCGCCCGCGATCCGCGCCAGCAGACACTGTGTTTACCTTTGATGAATATATTGATGAGACAGACGATTGTGATGGCGCCCCCAATATCGGCATGCGCGCTTCAGATGTCGAAAACTACCTCGATGCGCAGCACGTTCTGGAAATGGCCCCTGCCCTGCTGCGAAATCTTTTGATCGAAGTCCATTGGAACGGAGCATCGTTCAAGGAAGCCTGCGACGAGACCGACGTTGAACGGACACGTGCATATCGCGCGCTCAATGCGTTCCGGCAGAGGCTGAACTAGAACGACTGTGGACAGTCCCGTCCTCGAGGGGCAGCACAAACTGCCCCTCACCGTCACTGGCAAGTTCGTCAGACACCGATTTCGGACCCAATGGCAACAATCGTGCCGCCAGATCGTCGCGTCCCACGCGCCCGATCAACCAACGACGGATCCAGGCTTTCGAAATCGCCTTGGCCGAATTGGTCCCGGTCAGTTTGCAACCATAGAGGATACGCGGTGTTGAGTGTGCCAAAACCCGGTCACTTTCTATGCCCAGGGCCTCGAGACCTTCGCGGATCTGGCGCATCCTCGGGTTGGTTCCCTCGCCAAATCGGCTGTTGATCCGTCGCGCCCCGTGAAAATCAACGCTGGCGTCCCGCAAGCACTCTACAGTCGCGTTCGACAAATGAACCGAACCAAATCCACGTGTTTTTCCGATCCTCTGCCAGGAGATGTCGTTCGAGAGCTCTGGATGGTCCTCACCAGATAATCTCAGGCGGTTGTACTGCGAACTTCCGGCGTTGCCATAGAGGCTCGACGTGGTCAGACACGTGAGTTCGGCTTCTTTCACTACTGGTCTGCCAGCCATCTGGCTGGCAATGATACTGGCTTGACCGCCATATCGTGTGCGATAAGCGTTCTGGATTTCCTTGCTGGTTAAAAGCAGAGTGACCAATTTTCCGCCAATCAGTTGGTTGTACGGCGGGATGGCACCGCAAATTGCGACATCCATGAGTTGGGATGAAACCGCCAGCTTGAGGCGTTCTCGGGCGATTGTCGTTAGAAAGCGATCCCCTTCTCGCTTGTCCAAGAATTCTAACAAGGCCTCGCGTGAAAGCTTCTTCCGGCTGACGCTCATTAGAGACCTCTTGGCGTCCAGTAACGAAACCAAGACTTCGGCGCGTTTCTTGATGAACAGTGGATCAGATGAGGCCTCCAACCAATCTGTTTCGGGTAGTGCCTCCTTTACCGCTCCTCGGGTGAGGTAGGTGCTTTCTTCGCCGGAATGAACTTCTTCGAGAAGCCGTGCCCTCAGGGCATCAGCGCCAGCTGCCTTTCTTTCAAGCAGAATGATGTCATCCTTGGTTGGCTTCTTTACAGCCTCAGCAGAGATCAGATCGTCATACCGTATCCCAGAAATGGCGTTTTCCAGTACTGCCATTGCTTGGGCTAGCCATTGTTTTACACTTTGAGTCTCATCTTGACGCCCTTGCCGCAATGCATCGGCCGACCAGCCAAACCAGGCATCGCGCTGAAGAAGCCGCATGACCGGGCTGGCCAGAAGCGCAATCCCGATCACCGGGCGATTTGGACGCGCTCTGTTCCGAATGATGATCGGCATTGTCCGCCCGGGTGTTGGGCGATACTCAAGCGACCATGTGTGGCGAAAGTACCTCCAAACATCGAGGCTGTTTAGACCGGTTACGTCATCGGTTACATCGCGTGCGCAAACGACGACTTCGGGATCAATGACCTCGGCCAAGCTTTCGACGGTGTGCGGTCGCGCCTGCAGTTCCTTCAATAGATCGGCACCGCTATCTATGAGGCTGAGAACACCGCCGCGTTCCATGGAATTTAAGAAACTGCGGACGCTAGGTTCCTGCACTTGCTTGTCTCGGCCCTTGCGAAGTGAACGTCGAAGGCGCTCCTTGTGCTTTCTTGGGTCAAACTCGACATCCGTCCGCAACTCTGAAGGAACAACGTAGATGTCACCCTTTTCGGCTGTGACGAGCCAGTCCTGATCCAGCAGGTCCGCAAGAATCAGAGCGACCGCACAAACCCTGCGCATATGGCGTGTCGATCGCCACTTCCTGTCCAAAGACCGCAATTGGTTTGCCAGTTCCGTCGGACAAGAGCGTCTCCAATGCGCGATGTATGATTGAACGATCTCCTTCTCCCAGCGACTGAGCGCCATCCCAAGGGGCTCGAATTCTTTGCCCGCTTCGATCTCTCGGATCGTTTCCTTTACATTGCCACTCACAGGTTTTGCTCTGCCGTCTCTGCGGACTCAACAACGCCCGCCGGGTCAAAGTACCGTTCGGTCATCGTGGTGCAGGCAGTTTCTAACCGTTCGGACCACCTTTTGATCTCGGCGCGATAGAATGCGGCGTGCTCTTTGGTTCCGAGAACGATCCGCTCTGCGATAACAAAGAGCGTCAGTTCCCAGGCCCGTCTGGTTTGTGGCGTTGCCTCTGGATGAAAGTAGACTGTTTGGTACCAAGGATGGCTTGTGTTCAGCCAAAGCATCGTTGTCGGGCCGAAACTTTCTACTGAGAAGAAGGGATCACCGGGTACGTCACGGTGCCCCAATTTGTAGGATTTTCCTTCAAGCGATGACTTCAGTGATGAGAGCGCCACGTCAAATGGCACGACTCCATGTGCATCCTGTCGTTTGGCCTCTTTTAGGAGATCGCTGTCGTCTTGACGTGATACCAATCGTTCGAGATCGCCGGGAGGTAGGTCTCGCTTGACGTCTTCCATCACCCATTCGGAAGGTAGGCGGCCATCGGCCGCCGCCTCGTCTTTCAGTGTCGCCTCTTGCTGGTTCTCCTTGTAGAGACGTCTCAGTTGCGCAATTGCCTGCTCAACACCCGCCTCGCGCAGGTGGTTCCACATGCGTTCGGACAGATCGACACGTTGTTTGGAGGTGTTGACGGCAAACTCGTCATCCAATGTTGCAGGGAAGTCAATCTCCACTCGCACGTGGCGGTCATTGTTCTGGAAACTCGTCCACGGGGTGGAATTCTTGACCTCAATCACGCGACCGTTCCGACACACGATTACACCGTTGTAGTCCCGCATGACATGGAAACGTGGACTCAGATTGGCCGACGAAGTGCCTTTTTTTGACTTGTCGATGAGCTGAAATCCGTAGGGAAGATAGGAAAGGCGGACATGGATGACGCCGCCAGACGTTCCATCTTCCTTGGGTTTTACCTTCACATCGATCGGAGGGATAGGGACGGCGCGGTCTTCGTCGAAATCGTACCAGCGGCACCCAGGAGTGAGGAACAGCGGGTCTATGGGCTCGACGATGCGCCCGTTGACGGTGATTTGGCAGCGCTCAGAGATCTTGTGATAGATCACGCCGAACTGGGTCAGAAGCACATCGACGATCTTTGAGGTCGTGCGGCGGTCGATTTTGTCCAATTTGTCGATGAGGACAACTGTTCCGGTGAACGTGTCTGGATCGCTGTGCTCGCCAATCGCTTCGGCAACGAAGTCTGGCAGTGTTGCCTTTACGGCCTTTGGCACAACAATGAGGCCGTGTTCATTGGTGTATCGTCCAGCGGCGATTTCATCTAAATCCACGGTTACCGAAGCCCAACCCGCCCCCGCAGGTCGGGAAAACACGGTGAACGACCGTCCTTGCGACACACAGGCGCTTGGGAGACCATAGCCAAAGCGGCCAAAGCCGTTCCGGTCGTTTTCGCGGTGCGTTCCTCCCCAAAGCACTGCCGCCCGAAGCATGCGCGAACTCATGCCATGCCCGTCGTCAATCACCGCTAGGCGCGCGGGTTTCTTGTCCGAGCGATCATAACCGAAGACGATGTCTGCGCGCGTGGCGCCAGCTTGTTCAGAGTTGTCGATGAGTTCACAGAGCGCGGTGGCTGTGCTCTTGTACCCGATCTCACGCATGCCGCGCACGAAGGCGGCTCCGACAGCCAGCGAAAACGGGAATTTTTCTTTGGAGAGCGTATCAACATACGCCTCCTGGGCGGTGAAGCCCGGAGAGGAGTTCGTCATGTCTTACCCCTGCCTTGGTGCAGCGACCATTACGCCGCGGGCGTGAAGGTTGAATTCGGACAGAGTCCGTTCACAGTATCGGTCGTGATGAGTCGATCTGTGCAGGTGTTGTGTAATCGGCTAAACGAGGGATGGCAAACGGGGAGAGATTATGCAGACCATCTTCTGTGTCTACGAAACTGAGGAACGCTTTCCCAGATTCCTGCGGTCTGCACCCGATGCCGAGGCCGCCTTCCAGGACATACTGGCGAACGCCTTGGACGGTCACGAAGATGACCTGTCCGCCTGGGTGGCGTCGTGTATTGCGGACGGAAAGCGCATTGCGCGGTACGATCTTCAAGTCGATGTAGAAGACACTGATGCGCAGTTTTTTCTCGGATATTGGGAAGGCCAGTTCGCAGACCTTGTGCGTGCTGGGGCGGCCGAGGGTCACTCAATGGACGAAGATGAACTTGCTTCGGCCCGGCGTGTCTTGGAGGCAATTGAACAGCGAGAAGGCCAGACCTAGCCAGGTCTGGCCTTCGGTTTCGTCAGCGTGTCGCGGCCTTAGGCTGCGTCCTCGTCCGGTTCTCCGTCGGGTTCCAAATTCTCGTCCGGATCCTCTGTATCGGCAATACCGTTTTCCAGGATTGTCAGAGCGTTTCTCAAGAACGGCGACCATTTGTCGATGCGTTGAGCGCTATAGAACAACTCGAGCATTTCCTCCGCTTCCAACTCTGACTGTGACAGCATGAGAAGCAATAGATCGATCGTGTCCCGAGCCCTTTCACCGCCGAAGTTCTGGACCAACTGGCTATACACGTGAGTGTAGAAGGGATGGGTGGTATTGATTTTGGCCACCACTTGCCCGTTGTGCCCATACTCTGGCATATAGAATGGCCCGTTCGGGTCTTCAGCAAATGCCACACGATAAGGCCGACGGCGGCGTTCTTCCTTCATGGCTTCTTCGATTTCAGAGGCCTGTTTTTTCGTCTCTTTTGCGCGCCGCGCAACTTCGATCTTGGTGACTTCGTCGACGCTTTCTTGCTTGGTGTCCGGAACTGCCGGCGGTCGTCCGCTCACAACGTTGGCAGCAGCCGCGGCCAATTCACCTGTGGTAGGCTTGCTCTCTCGTGCTTTGTCAGCCTCCTTGGCTTTTTCGGTTTGCTTTTTCCGACGCGCTTTTGACTGCCAGTTGTTTTCACGCATGAGGGCTTCATCAACCCCTTCTTGGGACAGAATGCGCCAAACATCTTCCAGTGGCCTCACCGTCTGCTTGTCATTCGTGATCCCGAAGACGTCATCAAGGCTCGGTTCAAAGCTAACCTCGATGCCCCAGTGGTAGGCGTAGCCCTGCAACAAGGGCCAATTTCCCAGGCCAGACGCCTGATCTTTTGCCGACCTCGGGAAAGCATCAAGAGTTTCGATCTCGCGGCCGGCGCGCACGAAACACATGCCTCGCCGAGACTTTCGGATTTCAAAGCGGCGGTTAGCGTCGGTGAGCCCTTTCTTCTTCTTAGCTTTCGACTCTGCAAAACCAACTGGCAACCTGACAACCCGGATGTGGGCAACGCCTGTGGCGATTGTTTTTTCGCCCTCAACATCCAAATCGTCGTCTTTCTCCGGCTTCGACAAATGCCGACCACCTGTCTCTTCGTCGATGAAGTAGCGGAGAGGCAACGATCTTTCGAATGTCACGGTCGCACCACCTTCATCTTCGGGCACGAAATACTTCATGCCAGGTGACGTGAAGAGCGGATCCACGGCTTCCACCTCTGTCCCATCCACCATCAATGTGAAGTTCTTCAGGTGATTACGATAGGTCGATCCAAAGTCATCGATGAGAAGGCTCTTGAGATCCGGTGCCATCCGATACGTCAGTCTATCCGGCTTGTCCCAAACGACGACAGTCCCCGTTTCGAACATTCGATCTTGGCGTTTGAGAGCATCACTCACAAAATCTGGAAGTTCGCCTTCGGTCGGCTCGGGAATGGATTGCAACCCGTGCTCGTCGAAAGCGTCAAGATCAAGTTCCACCACCGTGATCGGTTCGCTCGCGTCGGTTCGCGTGTAGACCGCAACTTTGGTGGTTTGGTTGATCGAGGCATTCGGCAGCCCGAACCCGAACTTCCCGATGAAGTCGTGGTCGTCGAAGTGTGTGCCTCCACCCCAACTCAACGCATAGCGCGCCATAAGAGGGAGCATTCCCGAGCCGTCATCGATGAAAGCGACGGCTGACACCGCATTTTTACGGTCATGCTTCTTGAGGTGCCTTTGATCCGGGCGGCACAGAACGACATCAACGTGTTTGGCGCCCGCTTCAAGGGCGTTGTCGACAATCTCTCGTGCGGCGGCGGCGGTATTTTTGTACCCGTTTTGCCGCTGCGATTGCAGCGCTTGTTTGGTGTTGAAAAGGGGGAACTGGTAGTTGTCCGGAAGGCGGTCCAGGTATTTTTGCTGGCGCTTGATCTCGGAATTCTGCGAATTGGTCATGTTCGTATCTCCTTGTCATGGCCGTACATCACGGCTGGCGAACACCATTAGTATCGGGTGCAATGGACAGGTTTGTGCAAAAAAAGTCCACGAGATTGCGAGATCAGGTTCGATCCAACGCTGGCACGCCGGCGCGGTCGCGCCGACTAGGCTCTAGGTGGCGTGAGCCGAATTGCGTATCGGCCCATTCGGGTGACGATCCTTCGTACACGCCTCTGGTGGAATCGCGGCCGAGACCGCGATCGCTTCGGCTAGCGGCAAGCCTAGTCTCCGCTTCGCTCTAACCCGGCTAGCAGGTTTCCAATCCTGAGTTCCACTGACCTGCCAACCGTTCAACCCACAACTTTCCTTCCTCCTCACCAGACGATCATGCGGTTGATGTCCAAAGAAGCATATCCTCTTGGGAGGCACTCTCACCTAACCCAGTCCACTACGCCGTGATCCTTTGCATTGGACTCGGGAAGCGATCTTACCTTATCGCAGAAGACCACAACGTTCTTTGCATCAGAACGCGCAGATGGGACGATCAAGCCATCGAAATCGAGAAAGTGAGCAACCTCCCCGATCTCTTGTGTGCGAGGATATTCGTCGTTCTTCTGTTCATAGGATAGTCGTCCGAATGTCTCGGTTTTCAGGCCGACGGAACCTAGCGCTTCCAGATCAAGGAATCGCAATGCACGTTCGAGAGTCAGACCGAGTTCAAACATGCGATACTTGACCTTGCTCGGCATCACGGGTTGGCCACGCATCAAGTGAAATCGCATTTCTTCCAGAGCACCGACTTCCGTCATCGACGTATAAAGTACGTCAAAGCTTCCATCATCCCACCGGCCACCTGAGGCACTGCATTGAAGCGGATCACGACCGTCTCGTACCAGTCGCCATACATTGCCTTCGAATTGGACCGGTTCAATGGCCTCCAGCGCATCGATCAGCCTGTTGTCGCGGCGCGCTTTCACCATCTGACTTCCTTAAACGTAGACGTCGTTGTCCAAGCGGTCGATCACCGCGAGCACTTCGAGGCTTCGATCGCTGTGAATCAGGTCCATTGCCCGCTCACCACCAAGTTGGGGATGGCGTGCGTAGAGCCATGCGCGCACTTCTTCAGGTGAGTAATACTCATTCAGCCGACCGACGATGTAGTAAAGGTCAGATAGGATCAGTTCATTCTTTGGCTGAGGTTTGATATCGCCGGCTTTCCAACGCGATACGGTTGCCTTTGAGACATCGGTAATGTTGGCAATATCGGTTCCCCTCAGGCCTCCGATTTCGGCGAGTTCGCCGATGTATCTTGTGACAGCTGATTGCATTTCTTACCTCTGATCGCCGCGTTGCGACGCTTGGGGAACGTTAAAATCGCATGCTCGGGCTCGCGCCGAATCCGCTCCGCGCTCCTCATGCAGTTTCTCGAGGGCGTCCGCAACCTTTCCTACAGTTGATGCATGGTCACGTGTCCGTCTGAGCAGGCTTTCCAAGTCAACTTTCAGTGCTTTAGCCTGTGCCTCGCTCGGTTTTAGGAAGCTGATATCTTTTGCTCGTCGTTCGACGCTGGAAACCGTTTTCGACAGGAAATGCCCTGCGCGGTTCAGGTCAGGCACTTCCTGAAGGGCATCTTGTGAACGCACAAGATGTATGGCCTGCATTTGCCTCCGGTTCGTTATCATTTCCTGAATGCTTGGCACGCTGACGTATTCACTCTGAAGGAGAAGCTTCCGCCCGCCCCTGGCGCTGGCTAGAGCTTCGAAGTCGTTGGCGCGAAATCCTTTGCCCATTCCGAGAAGAGGTACAATCCGCGCCCGGCCGAACTCGGCATCGGGGTCAGGGGCCTTTGGCGGCTTGTGCCAATCACGCGCATTGAATTGGTCAAGCTCAAGGATGCCGCTGGCCGTACCCGATGCCACTCCAAAAGCTTCTGCGGCCTCGCCGTTCAAGCCGGCACAGTAGTCAAGAACGATAGGCTTCCCAAGGTTGTGTAGCCCGCTCAACATCCGAATGAACGACCTGACCTTCTGGGGGCCGGGCTCTTTCCCGAGACCGGATAGGCGCATCCAAATGGCATCCACTGGGAGATTTGAGACAGTTTCCGAAAGCTCTTTCCTGGCTTTTGCGTCAGTGAGACCCTGGACCGTGTGAATTATTGGGTAGTCGATGCGGATGCGTCCGCCTCCAAGCCGGTCCAATGCGCGCCTGAGCAGCACACATGCGTTTGCGTCCACACGCATCCAGCCATCAAAGTCACGATCTCCAAGAAAATGCGTTGGTGCCAAGATCCTATCAGCGCCAAGGGAAACGGCCATTCTCGCGATACGTTCGATCAATTCATCATCACCGAAGTCATCTGGCGTCAGAACTTTGCCCTGTCGGTCACCAAGCCAGGGTGCATGGCGAACGAAAGTTTTGTGTCGCGCGATGCTGGAGAGCTCGGCTGCGCAGGTGTCGAGAGTGACTTCGATGCCTTCGTCTTTGAGTTCTTTCGCCAACGACGCCTGTCGCTTGAGTCGCCCGGCCTCAAACACAGTTCGAGTCGCCTTTAGATGTCCGGCCGCAAGCATCTCGCCAAACTGACGATGGAATTCTCCCACTCGAAAGTACTGCGCAAGGGGGGTGCGCAGTCGTTGGTCTTTGGGGAAGGGAACAATGACAGTGCTCATTGGTGTGGTTCCATAGCGGTTTCACAAAAAGACTTAGTGAAACCGAAATGAAAAGTCAATATTAGGTGGAGCTTCCGTCTTGTCTGGGCACGCCAGCGCTTTGGCGCTGATCAGGCTCTTGGCTGCGCCCGGAGCCACGCAACCCGCGTCTCCGCCCATGCGGGATACGATCCTTCGTGCATGTTTCAGGTGAGATCGCGGGCGAAACCGCGATCGCTTGAACCAGCGGTCAGCCGGGCTTCCGCTCTGCTCTAACCCGGCTTGCAGGTTTGCTTTGTTTGAATTCCGCCTGCCATCCGGCCGGCGCCCCGAACAGGGGCTCTGGTGTCGCGTTCCGCGCCAGCCTTCACGGAGAAATCCGGTTCCTCCCACGCGAGCGCGTGGGCCCCTCCCGATTTCACCGCTCCGGCCCCCTCGTGTCGGGCCGCCGTCCGGCCGCAGGACGGGCTATCGCCCTCACCTGCTCTGCCCAGCCGAAAAGCACGTGGGCTTTTCGGACTGACAGATCAGTCGAGGCCTCCGCCACTGGCGGAAGCGGACAGGGCCGAGAGGTCACAACAAAATAGATGCCGCGCCGCTGTAACCACGAAAGGAGTAGGCCATGGGCCTTGATCAATACGCATATGTCAAAACCCCCGAAAGCGGAGACGAAGGCGAAAGCCCGAAATTCGTCTGGCGCAAGCATTCCAAGCTGCAGACCTTCATGGAGGCGCTCTACACCGAGCGGACAGGGCTTTCGGCTTCCGATCTGAATTGCGGTGAGTTGAAACTGGAAACCGCCGACATCGACACGCTGGAACAAGCCGTGAAGGGAAGCGCCCTGCCCCATTGCGAGGGCGGGTTCTTCTATGGCCATCAGTTTCAGGACGAGGTGGCGGCTGAGTCCCGCGACTACGATCTCGAATTCTGCGCATGGGCGCGGGCCGAGATCGCGCTGGGATCGACCGTGATCTATTCGTGCTGGTGGTGACGCCACTGGGCCGGGGCGTCTAAGCGTTCCGGCCCCCTCCCCTACCCCATCAACAAACCCAGCCGCCGAGCGCCCGTGAAGCGCGACGAGCGGGCCTGACATCCATCCGAAAGGAAAATCCAATGACCAAGCAACAAACCATCCACGCAGACACCGCCAGCGCTGTGATCTTGCAAATCCCCTTAGAGATGCTCTTCATCTCCGATCTGAACCCGCGCAAAGCCGTTTCCGAGGCCCATATCGAAAGCCTTGCCGACAGCATTGAGCGCTTCGGCCTCATTCACAATCTCGCCGGTCTCATGGACGAAGACGGCAAGGTCGGGATCGTCGCGGGCGGCTGCCGTCTCCGCGCCATCCAGATGATTGCGGCACGCTCCAAGGCCCATCCCTTCACCACGGTGCCGGTCAAGCTGGCCGCTGATGCCGCAGAGGCCGAGGATTGGGCCAGCGCCGAGAATGCCGCCCGCGAAGACATGACCCCCGCCGACGAAATCCGCGCCTACGGTCGCATGAAATCGCGCGGGGCCACCGTCCCTGAAATTGCCCTCGCCTTTGCCGTAACCGAGGCCCGTGTCTACCAGAGACTGGCGCTGGCTGGCTTGCCCGAGCCGGTATTGGAGGCGCTGGCGGCGGGTGAGATCAGCCTCGGCACGGCCAAGGCCTTCACGCTTTCCGATGATGAAGCGCTCACCTTGAACCTACTGGATCAGGTCAAAGGACAGGCGGTGTCCGAGAGTGCCATCAAGAATGCGCTGCATCCCGATGCCATCAAGGCCACTGACCGCCGCGTCAAGTTTGTGGGCGTCGAGGCCTATGAGGCCGAGGGAGGCACAGTCACGCGCGATCTGTTCTCCGAGGAGGTCTTTCTCGCCTCCCCTGCCCTTCTGGATCGGCTATTCACCGAGAAACTGGAAGCGGCCCGCGCCGATCTGGTCGAAGCCCAAAGCTGGGCGTGGGCCGAAGCCCGACCCGAGGCCTGGCTCAACTACTATGAGCTGGATCAGATGAAACTGGCCCGTCTCTATCCCGTCGAGGGTGATCTGACCGAGGAAGAGACGCAGGAATACGACGAACTGGCAGAACTGGCCAATGGCGGGGTTCTGGACGAGGAGGGTGAAGCACGGCTCTCCGAGTTGCAGGCCCTTCTCGACGGCGACTATTCCATGGATCAGAAAGCCCATGCGGGTTGCATCCTCCTTGTGAACGGCTCAGGCAAACTGGAGATCACAGCCGGTCTGGTCCGTCCCGAGGACAAGAAAGCCGCCATTGAGGCGGGTGTCCTGCAAGCGCCGCAGACCGCCAAGTCTGAGGCCTCGAAATCCCCTTACTCGCAAAAGCTGATGGCGGATATGCAGGCAATCCGGCTGGCGTCGGTGCAGGCGGCCCTTCTGGCCAAACCGGAACTGGTTCTGGACCTGTTGGGGTTCGGACTGTCGGAAGCATCGGGCAGCTTTGAGAGCCTCTTCGGCATTCGGCTGGACCGCCCAACCAATGTGCCAAGCGTTGAGGATGGGTTCGCCCGAGAGCCACGCCTTGAACATGGGATTGATGCCAGCGAATACTGGCAGAAAGGCACCCGTGTCGAAGACCTTTCCGAGGCCTTCGCCACCTTCCGCGAGGACGGGAAGAAGGCCCGCAATGCCCAGATCACCGAGGCGATCGCACGCACCCTGCCCTATCGGGCTGGTGGCGCGGAATTCTTTTGCCTGATCGCAGACGAGGCCGGAGCCGATATCCGCAAGCATTGGACGCCCACGGCGGAGAATTTCTTCTCGCGGGTGCCAGCGGGTCATCTGGTCGATCTGCTTTGCGAGTTCCTCGACTGTGATGCCCGCGACGAACGTGTCGCCGGTTTCGCCAAGCTCAAGAAGGCGGAAAAGGCCGAGAAGATGGAAAAGCTCGTGAGTGACCCCACCACCCAGAAGCTGATGGGCATGACGCCGGATCAAAAAGCCAACCTCGACAAATGGGTGCCCGACTGCACCTGACGGCTCCTTCGTGGGAAGGACCAACTGGCCCCGCATCACGCGGGGTCTTTTTTGTCAGGTTAGTGGTGAAATGCGAAGCCTCCAAAATTGTCCGGCGGCGGGTCAGAAGGACAAGCCCCCTGCCCCGCCGCCGGACCGGCGCTGTCCGCGCGGGAGCACCGCTTGGGCGGTGCGATCTTTACTTCCTAAGTGATCATCTTGGGTGTAAGTATTTGAAATAATATCTGAAATGCTTCCAAGTTACGATTTAAACCTAAGGTTTCTTCCAAAACCGGATCGCAGGTCCGTCAAAACCTGAGAGCTCTTCAGCGACATTCACACCTCCCAGGATTTGGGTTTGGGATGCCAGTGGGTGGAATCGCGGGGCCGATGTGGTCCAGTTGCCGTCTGCGTCGCAATGGTGATGTGCAGCGCCAGGTATCAAATGCTCATCGAGGGGTACGGCAGCGCGTGGATTATGATAGACGTTCAACCCTTCCACCCAGTTCTCGCGGTACCCTTCCGCGTTCACCAGCGCCTTGAAAACCAGCGGATGAGTTGCTTCTGGATCGGGGTCCACGACTGTGCCGGTACGTATCATCATGACGTCACCTGCATCAAAGCCCGCCAAAACCCCCATCCGGTTGAACTTCGAAATCGTGCCAGCTGTCGTGGAAATCACAGCGCTCACATGTTCTGCGCCTGGAATGTCAAAAAAGCCTGAGGGCACCACTTTGTTTCCCCAACGATGCTCGGCGATCTTTGTTTGCTTCCCGATTGGTTTTCCTTGCGCATCATGTGTTGCCTCATAGGAATAGCCATAGAGATATCGCTCCAATGCGGACCGGGTATAGATCATGGAGCCAGGAGAAGAGAAATCCGCAACGGCAAATACCAACGGCATCCCCGTGATTTGCTCTTTCTCCCAATATTTTTTCCTCAATTTGCTGAACAATGGGCTACCGAACTTGATCGGCATATAGTGCTTCAAGAATGCTTCCCTGTCTTCCTCGGTCTCAAGAGGCGGTGGCGGCACGATTTGCGCTCCCTGTCTGGTTGGGCCAACCGTTACGGCCTCGACGGCGATTTGCCCAAACAGGCTTTGGCCGATGAAATCAGGCACGGCATGACCCGTATCGAAAACGAAACCAAGTTCGACAAGCGTCGCAAAAAGGTAGAGTTCCCATATCCTCTGGTCGAAAGCTGTGGACTGAAACTGCTCCACGAAGTTTCCATCCAGATCTTCGTGCCACCGCATCATGGGTTCAATAATACCCCGAGCAGGATAGAAGCCCATCTCGGATGCAACCTGTTGGAAGTCCGGATGCAGCGCTTCCGGTGCGTGCACAGGAGCGAAGAAATCCACCGGATCACCTTCCTCATCGCCTTGGTGGTGAAACTCCTCCGGTTCGACGAGCAACTCAGTGATCAGCCTTTCCAAGGCGCCGTGCGCCTGATCTGGGGTCTCAAAAAACTCCGTCATCGACGTCCAGCGAAAACGCAACTTTGCGTCACGGCCAAAGGCCATGCCCGCGAAGTCGCCATCTTCAAGATCCCGTATGATCAGGCCAAGAATGCTGCCATCCTCGGCTGCGAAGTAAGCGAGATCTTCGCCGGTCAGCGCGGCTTGAGGCTGTCTTGCATAGCCGGCCAATGCGTTGAAACGCAGTTCTGTAATCTCTTCCATAAATGCTCCTCTCAACCGCCGGGCTATCGCCGAATCGCGCATGACAGATGGTTTGGGGGTCTTTGATGTGACATCTCAAGGCCGGTCATGAAAGGTCAACTCGTAAGAGTTCAAAAGCTTTTGCGGATCGACTTTGGGCGCAAATGACGTGCTGGTTGGTGTTACCGCCTTCGTTTCCTGGGTGTCGCATATCATGCTGGTCGCAGGTCCGCCCAAAAACACAAAGGGCCGTTGCCGGAATTTTCCCCTGCCCTTCGTGCATTCCTCGCGCGGCAAAATTCAGGCACCCTGCCCTTCTTCGCTTCGCTGCGCCTTCGGTGTTTTTTAGGTCGCTGCCCCTGCCCTCTGACCATCATTGCAACACCAGAAAAGGAAAGCAGCAATGACCACCAACAGCATCAAATTCACAAGCGCCGACATCGAAACCGCCAAAGGCGTTGGTTCGATCTCAACCCTGACCTTCGACATCGACATCACCGTGGAGCCGGTCACAAGCGACAACCCCATGGCCCCCACTCACCGCGTCTTTGGCCGTTCGCCTCGTGGCCGCCTGGTCGAGTGTGGTGGCATTTGGAAGAAACAGAACCGCGACACTGGCGCCGATTACTTTACGCTGACGATCCGTGACTTCGGGTTCAACGCGAACCTCGGCAAAGCCGCAAATCAGGAAGATGACACGCTTCAGGCAGTGATCCCCTGGGGCCCAAAGGAAGCGACCTGACCCATTGCGCTGGCCGGTATCCCGGCCAGCGCCCCAGGCTTGAAGAGCAATTTTGCACGCGTGCAAAATTCACAGCATGTGCCGGTTGCCGTGCGATACTCATCGCTGTATAGCCCATATTGTGCGCCGAAATTCACGTAGGCGTACAATATATGTACATTTGGCGGAAAACCGTGCTATTAAGCTTGGGAAGCGATTCCGGGAGAGAATCGAAAGAGAGCGGTGTCATGAGCGGCAGTATAGAACAGTTTCTTCAAGAACTCGAACGAGGCCTCGGCCGAACCATGGTCTCGGTCAACAAAGAACTGACGATGCGTGAGCGTATCAAGCGCTCTTGGTCGATGCGCCAATGCGCGCGGTTTTTGAATATCAGCCACCAGCATCTGACAAAGTTCGCCAAGGACAACGAGGATTTTCCAGCCGGTAAACATGTCGGGCGAGAACGTGTGTTCACGCTTGCCGAACTGATGCACATCCGGGCCTTGATGGCAGCGACGGCCAAACGGCCGGAACACTTCCTTGCATGGCGAAAGCCTGATGATCCACTGCCTGTCATTTCGTTTGCGAGCCAGAAAGGCGGCACTGCAAAGTCGCTGAGCGCCGCGCATTTCGCGCAGTATCTGAGCCTGCATTACGGTATGCGTGTGGGCGTCATGGATGCTGACCCGCAAAGCACGATCACGCTCTATTTCGTGGGCGGTGAGGAAATGCCAACATTGCTGGACGATGAAACGCCGACCATGGTGGATTTTGCAGGGCTTTTTCAAACAGACGAAAACGTCCCCTATACCGATTACGATGCGGAAACGCTCGACAGCTTCTTCAAGCGCACGTCCTGGCCGGGCGTGAGGTTGGTCCCAGCCCATGGCGAAACCTCTGAAGGCGAAATTCAGATCGCCAGGCTGCTACGTGCGGGGACTCCGGAGAAGCGCTTTTACAGGTTCCTCAGAGACTCCATCGATCGCTGGAAGGAAGGACACCCCCCCATCACCCGTCCGAATGAATTGGTGGCTGATGGGC
Source organism: Roseivivax sp. THAF30 (assembly GCF_009363575.1). Classification (NCBI taxonomy): domain Bacteria; kingdom Pseudomonadati; phylum Pseudomonadota; class Alphaproteobacteria; order Rhodobacterales; family Roseobacteraceae; genus Roseivivax; species Roseivivax sp. THAF30. Next base: position 40,634 of record NZ_CP045391.1, read on the forward strand.
GGGTTGACCCGAAAAAACTTGATCGCGCTCTGAACGAAACGCTGGATTGCATCATTATCGACTATCAGCCCGCGCTGACACTCTTTCAGCTAAACAATGTCATGGCGTCCACGTCGCTCATTATTCCGCAGACGATGAAGGGTTTCGACATCGCGACCCTCTCCACTTTCGTGACGGGTCTGCTCACCATGCTGCGTCATATCTTTGCGACTGATCGCATCGATATGGGGGGCGCTGCGCATATGCTGTTGCCCACTATTGTGCAGCGGACAAATGAACAAGACCTCACGCAAGTCGGTAATCTTCTGGAGAATTGCCCCGACGAAGTATTGCCGGTGTTTTATCTCCGCTCTGATGCGATTTCGAACGCCTCGGATGTATATCAGTCAGTCTATGAGTACGATCCGGATACGCCTGGCAAGCGCAAGGGCATCAATCGCTTCATTGAAAACGCTGACGCTGTGAACGATGCGATCGTTTCGCGTCTTTGGCCTGGGCTCGAGCGCGGATACGCGGATGAATGGATGCAGAAGTTTTACGACTTTGAGGAGGAAACCGAATGAAGAGAACGTTGAGCAGTTCGGTCCTCAAGAAGAAAGCTGTGCGCCCAGATGAAGAGGTGCCTGCTGTTTCTGATACGGAAGCCACGGATCCAACTTCTGTTGGCGAAGCGAATCTGGTCGGAGGGGTCAAGCCGCGTTTGGGCGGCTCTGGTAGCGCTTGGAAAGCTGGTGCACTGTCAGATGCCAGCCAAATCCTCCAAGTCGAACGCGCCCAGATTGTGGAGCAGATCCTTTCCGGTCGTCATGAGTTGCAACTCGATGCGTCTCAGATTGTTGATGTGATCGGTTCGGATCGGCGTGAAGATTGGCGCGATCAGGAGGCATACGAGAAGCTCAAGGAGAGCATTGAGAAAAACGGCCAAGATACACCTATTCATGTCTGGCCAGCGGATCCGAATTGGCGGCCGGACGAGCGCGAGCCCGAGAGAGTGGAAGGGGTCGTGTTCCATCTGATCGTTGGGCGCCGACGCCATGCGATACTTGAAGCATTGGGCCGTCCAGTGCGGGCCGTACTCGTCCCACAGTCGCACCGGGGTTCCCGAGAAGAGCAGTTCGAGATGCTGTTCATGCGGTTTCGAGAAAACGAGGAACGTGAGAACCTGAGCGCGTTTGAGCGTTTGGTGTCGATCGGAGAGATGTTTGAGCGGCTTCAGGAAGCAACCCAGGACGAGAAGCTCACAGCGACCGAGTTCGCAAAACGCGTAGGTGTGCACAACAGTGCCGTATCTCGCGGCCGCGCGGTTTACGCGGCGAGGGATGAGATTTTGCACGCGTGCAAAGATGTCTACGAGCTTAGTCATCGTGATCTCGAAGGGGTTCTAAACGACCTGTCCGGGAAGCCGCCAAAACCTGGTCAGAAAAAGCCATCAAAGCCCAAGAAGCTCACCATTCAGCGAAAGATTGGGTCGCGAAAACTGAGCGTGACGGGGCAGGGAGGCAAGCTCTCTGTCGCCGCTTCGGGGCTTATATTGGATGAGGATATTCTCAACGGATTGAGTGACGTCATCGCAGAATATCTGAATAAACATGGATCGAAGTAAGAGGCAGGAGCCGCGAAGACGGTCATCTTCGGTCAAAAACGAGGTAAGAAACAGGAGCGCATATGCTTTGAGATAACGGCAAAAGAAAAGCCCCCAAGCTGAGGGCCTGAGAGCTAATCGAGATTGTTTGGTCACTATCAAGATAGTTCTCCGGCGAATCACTGTCAATGACGAACGCTCCTGAGCGAACGGGTTTCTTTTGCCTTCCATTGAGCAGAGGAGGCGAAAACATCTCATGAAACATTCTGGTTGGCGCAAGCCGACACCGGGCCTTGGCATTGCAGAGCAACTTGCCCAAGCCGGTGAACGGCTAGCTGTACCCAAAACACAGGCCTTCGTGGCGGTAAAGCGCGTAGGCGCCCACATCGGCCTCAAGGCCGGCGATATGCTGCTCCTCGATACCCTTGGGGCCTTCACACAGGCCCAGGACTGGGAAGAGGGGCAGCGCCCGATCGTCTGGGCGTCCAACGCCTATCTGATGGAGCAGACGGGCTTCTCGCTATCAGCGCTCAAGCGCCATGCGCGGCGTCTGGCCGAGATCGGCGTGATTTCCTTCAAGGACAGCCCCAACGGCAAACGGTGGGGCCATAGGGACGCTGACGGGCGCATCATCGAGGCCTACGGCTTCGATCTGTCGCCGCTGTCAGCACGTGTTGAGGAATTCGAGCAACTCCAGGCTGAATTGCAGGCCGAGCGTGAGTTCTGCCAGCGCCTGAAGCGTCAGATCACCGTTGCGCGCCGGATGATCCGCGCCCGGATCGAAGCGGCGTCTCACGCGGCGCTGAGAGGGCCCTGGGAGCATCTTTCAGGGATGTTTGAGGATCTTCTGGACCGGTTGCCACGTCGGAACACGGGTTCTGAGACGCTTGAGCGGCTCCTGGCATGGTTCAGGGAGCTTCAGGAGCGCGTCGAGGCGACCTATCTCAAGGCAGTTCGGGCGGATGAAGTTGTGGAAAACACCACTGAAATTACCAGACAAGTCGGTGAAAAGACTCGAGAAATGAACCCCAGGGAGGTCAATTCTGAACCTCATATACTAATTACAACCCAACTTAATCCTGTAACCTGTAATCGCTCAGAAACTGAGCAAACGGCGGGCGTGGTGCCAAATGCGCCACCGGAAGAGCAGGTTGATAGGGAGTTGGAAGATTGGGTTGCCGAGACGCGGAAGAAACGCGGGGCAGCGCTTGATTTGCCGACTGTCATGCAGGCTTGTCCCGAATTCGCGTCCTGGGCGCGCAATATGGGCGGGTATCTGAAGGATTGGGGCGATTTGCACCGGGTTGCCGGGCAGTTGAGGCCAATGATCGGCGTCTCGGAGCACGCCTGGAACCTCGCTCAGGATCGACTTGGGCCTCAAATCGCGACAGCAGCACTGGTTCTGACCTTCGACAAACACTGCGCCGGTGAAGTGGCTTCTCCGGGCGGCTATCTGCGCGGCATTGTCCAAAAAGCCGGGGCAGGGGAGTTGCATCTCGAACGTAGCTTCTATGGCAGGCTCAGCGGGCAGGCGGCGTGATTGGGGCGCCACCGAGTTTGCTGAAGATGGGCTTGGTCGCTCGGGATGTCGGTGTGCACAAGTTTGCTGAACAGTGAATATTGACATTTTGGCGAATATGAGAGAGAAACAGCTAAATCTGCTGAACAGTGAATATGAAAGAAATCGCGAATATAGATCCGGACCTGATGGAAAGCCTGAGCGACAGCTTTGAGGCGGTTCCTAACGCTCACTTGGGCGAAATCTCCTGGGAAGCGGGGATTGGTGAGCGTTTGCGCCCGGATGCAATTCTTGACGCTGTCGTGGCAGGTCGTGAAATCGCCTTCGTGGTGGAAACCCGAGGCGATGTGTTTCCGCGAGACGCGCGAGAGATTGTTTGGCAGCTCAAACGATACTTGCGGGAGTTGGATAGTTCCAACCGGCGGTATGTTCCGATGATCCTCGCACGTTCCGTTTCGGAAGGGGCTCGGGACTTTCTTCAGCAAGAGCAGGTCGCCTATCACGACTTGAGCGGATCGCTCTTTGTCAGTGTCGATGAGACGTTTGTACTGATCGAGAGGCCGAAACCCAAGCGTGCCAAGCGTCGCGCCATGAACGTGTTCAAAGGAACCCGAGCACAGGTCTTGCACGCTTTGTTCGATCGTCCAGGCGAATGGGTGAGTGGCTCGGAGATTGCCGAATATGCCGGTGTGTCTGCGGCAACCGTTTCCGAGACCTTCAAGGATCTTGAGCGCCGCGATTGGCTGGATGTGAGAGGGGAGGGGCCTGCGAAACGGCGCAGGTTGATCCGGCCAGATCTCCTCTTGGATGCCTGGCGTGACAGCATTCTGGCAAGCCGTGCGTCGAAACGAAGCCGGTACTACGTTCCGCGGATGAAACCCGAAGAAATGGTGAGGCAAATTAAGCGTGAAGCGCCATACGGGAATATAGACTTGGAACTCACAGGTCAGTTTGCAGCCCAATCTTACGCGCCATTCCTTTCTAGCGTTTCAGATTTGGCTGTGCGTGTTCGGGGCAAAACCGGTCGCGAGTTACTCCTTTCCATACTTGGTGCGCGAGAGGTCTCGGAAGGTGCAAACCTCGTGGTGATCGACGCCGGATCGAAAAAACTGCGACGTGGAAAACGTGACGAAAACGAACGTTTGCTTGCCTCGCCCCTGCAAGTCTATCTCGACCTGTTGGAAGATTATGGTCGTTCCAAGGAAATGGCAGAGCATCTGCGCTCTCAAAAACTGGTGTGGCAATGAAGAAACCGACGGCCATTCAAGGCTACAACCAATCTGTCACCGAGGCCTGTGAGCGCGTTCTGGTCACGCTGATCCGCCATTTGGGACCGTGGCGCGACTCCATCTTTCTCGTGGGCGGTCTGACACCACGCTACCTTATCAAGGAACGCCCACCAGCTGTGCCTGCGCACGCGGGAACCGGTGACGTTGATGTCGTCGTGGATATGAAGCTGCTTGCTGATACCGAGGCCTATCGAACGCTAGAAGACAACATCAGGGCCATCGGGTTTAAACGGTCTGAAAACGATCAGGGCAAAAAACTCTCATGGCGCTGGCAACAGGAGTTGGTCGACGGCACTGTACTGATCCTGGAATTCCTGGCGGATGCAGGCGATGAGAGGGGTGGGGCGCTTAAAGAGTTGCCCTCGGAAGGTGCAGTTTCGGCAATCCACATTCCGCATTCGGCGATGGTGCTGGATCATCATGAGACCGTGGAGATCACAGCCGAACTGCTGGACGACGGTGGCGTCACCACTGAAACCATCCGGCATGCTGATATTGTCAGTTTCACCTGCCTCAAGGCGTTTGCTTTCGATCACCGGGCCGAACCCAAAGATGCGCATGACCTTTGCTATTGCCTTGAACACTACAAAGGCGGGACGGAGGCTTTGCGTTCTGCATTCGACGCCGCCCTGGCCGGCAAGCACGCTGAAACCGTCCAAGCGGCGATCGACATCCTCGCGCGGCGCTTTTGTGATGGCGACGGGTTTGAGGGCTATCAGAAAGATGGTCCTGTCGCCGCAGCGCGATTTGAGGGCGCAGAAGAGTGGAATCCTGACAACCGGATTCTTCGGCAGCGTGACTTGAGCGCTGTTGTTCAGGATGCCATCGAGCCATTCATCTGATCTTGGTCTGGTGGGGTAGGGGGGCTTACCGCTCTGAACTCCACCGTCTCATCCCCGTGCGAGCAAGGGAATCGCGGGTCTGGCGGACGCCGCCGCCCGGGCAATGGTCTGCCCGCTCCATTCGCTAACGCTCCCGTGTTGACCATGCCCGGGCGGCTTGTTGCGTCCGCCATTTCCTCCCGCGTCCCGCACGGGGACGAGACAATGGAGGATCACATGGCAAAGCCCGACATCTACACCCGCATCACCGAAAAGATCATTGCCGATCTCGAGGCTGGCACCCGGCCCTGGCACAAGCCCTGGAGTGCCGATCATCTCACCGGTCGCATTACCCGGCCCCTGCGTCACAACGGTATCTCCTATCGCGGCCTCAACATCATCCTGCTCTGGGCCGCGTCCGTCGCCCATGGCTACGCTGCACCCACCTGGATGACTTACCGCCAGGCACTCGAGCTCGGCGGTCAGGTCCGCAAAGGCTCCAAGGGTCAACTCGTCATCTATGCCGACAAGATGCGCAAAACCGAGACCGATGATGCGGGTCAAGACCGCGAGGTCGAGATACCCTTCATGAAGGGCTACACGGTTTTCAACGTCGATCAGATCGAGGGACTGCCCGAGACTTACTACGAGGTGGCTGAGCCGATGCCCGAGACCGCCAAGCGCGATGCCGCCGCCGAAGCGTTCTTCGCTGCGACTGAGGCCGATATTCGCCATGGTGGCAACCAGGCCTTCTACGCGGTTGAACCCGACTACGTTCAGATGCCGCCCTTCGAGACCTTTGAATCCCAAGAGGCGTATTTCGCGACCCTCGGGCACGAGATCACGCATTGGACTCGCCATCCGAAGCGCCTCGATCGCAGCTTTGGCCGCAAACGCTGGGGCGACGAAGGCTATGCCCAAGAGGAACTTGTCGCCGAGCTCGGGGCTGCGTTTCTGGCAGCCGATCTGGACCTGTCGCCAGAGCCGCGTGACGAGCACGCCGCCTATATTGCGCATTGGCTCGAAGGTTTGCGCAATGACAAGAGGTTTATCTTCCAGGCTGCCGCGCATGCGCAGAAAGCCGTTGATTATCTGCATGAACTGCAGCCCAAGCCGGAGGAGGTGGCCGCATAGGCGGCCTCAAGTCGAGTTGATCTCACTAAACGAAGACCTTCATAGTAGCCCCAGCCAACAGCTGGGCTGCGTCGTCAATCGTGATTGCCGCCCCACGCGCGGATTGTTGACAGGCCACTACTTGCCGATTGTTTATTTGTTGCAGTCGGCCAGATAACGGCAGTAGGCGCTCGACAAGTGTACGATCAACTGAGCTTGCTCCTGGGAAGGCACTTTTGTTGGGCTGACATGCCGACCAAAATTGGATGAAAAGCCCCACATCTGTTTCAGAGCCCCGTCCAGCGGAGCGGGCAATCCAATTTTTGAAGCGAGTTTTCCAAGGTCCTCATTGGTACCAGAAACGTAACGAGCGGTTGCCTCAAGGGCACCCAAAGCATGGTGAATTGCGCCGGTTAAATCCGCCTCTGGACGCCGCGAAAGATCATTCAAAGCTTCCCGGATTTCCTTTGCTGCCACATCGAAACCGGTCTGTGCCAAGACGGTTTGGGAAGAATGGACGGCTTCTTCAAAGTCAGCATCACCGCGCATTACAATGCCATCGCCTGCAACGAGTTGCCAGCCTGCCCCAGTGTCAACAAATACTGAGTTGATACGATCAGCAAACTCTACCGTAGCGTGGTAGCCGTATGTCCCTTCAATGAACGATACAAGACCTTCAATCGCATCATACACACGATACCATTCTACGTCTTGAATGATCCGTTCGACCTCATCGCGGATATTTGGGATCTCGCTCCAGTTTCCTTTGTCTGGTGCCAGGTAAAGGGTGCGGCAAATAGAGGTGCGTATTTGCTCATACGAGAGATGGTCGTAAGCGGCTTGAATAACCGCGTGGCGCAATCCCTCCGGAGCGTCATGACGAAATCGGATGGCCGGGGGTGTTGCGAACCCGTGTCGTTTTGAAAACATTGCCCAGGAACCTACTCTTATACTTGCCCTGTCTCGGTAAACCTAAACCGTCAATAGCCGCCAATACATGCGGAACGAAAGTCTTTGGTAGTGCATACAGGTCACAAACTGACGTTAGTCGCATGACGTAAAACCGGCAAACATGGTTCACTCCAACGGATCTCCGCGTTCAGAACGAATGGCTGCTGTCGGGAAGCGGTGCTCAAGCCAACGGCTACCCGAAATGCCTCAATGCCGCAACGGCGCTTCCACTATGTCATCGGTGCTGAGCTCGAGACAAGCGTGCCAAAGCGGCGTCTTCCAATAGGTCTCGTCGGACCGTTTCGTGCTCTCGCGTGTCTCCACCAGAAAACCCATCCAGTTCAAGGGCCGTAAGACGTGGGTGAACAGAAACCCCGCGTGGTCGTAGTATTCCCTGTCATAGACGCCCTGCCGTTCCAGTCCGTAAAGCGTTTTCACCAGATGCGGCTCGGTCAGGCCCTGTTCCGCCTCGACATTGATGATGTTGAGGAAGATGTCCCAGTTGCCCGGCGCCGTGAACTCGGATCTGGCAGTGCGTGCGTGATTGTAGCGGAAGAGGTAGGTCTCGGCGAGGTCGGCGAAGAAGCCGCCACGGTTTGAGGCCAAGGCCCTGGCTTTCTTTGAGACCTGGAACTTGCCCTTCACGTGGCGACCCAGCTTCATGACGATCATGAGATCATGCACGACCATTGCCGGTGCGACATCCCATTCGTTCAGGACTTTGTTCAATCGCAGCAGTTCTTCTGCCTTGTAGTCCGGCCAGGGCGAGTTCTCCGCCATCCAGTGTGCGAATTTCCGATTAAACGCCTTGGTCTGTGTCAGCCCGATCCCGCTGTTTGTGTCGGCATAGGTGAAGGCGAGTTCCATGGCCTGCAGCAGCCGGGACTGGTCCAGGACAGGGTCGTCATCGGTAATGTGTCGAAGCTTGATCATGCCCCGCCATATCAGGTTGCGCAGGGACATGTCATTCCGGTCGTGGCAGGTTCATCCAACTTCAGGCGTCATCCATCGTGGACGTATCCAATCCTCTTGCGGTCTGGCGTGATCGGCACGCAGCCCGGCCACCTCGGTTCCCCTCTCGTTTTCTTCCTGATGCAATCTTCGTGACCTGGCCCGTCTGCCGGGCGTGGCGTGCAGCCACCCCCTTCAAGCAGAACTTTCCCTTGTCTGCTTTGCAGCCATTCCTCGCGCATCAAAGTTCAGCCTGACAACCGGTCCGGGCAGTCACGGTCTCCCGTTTGCATCGAAAACGAAGGAGAACCGATATGACCAAGTACTACACCGTCACCACTCCCGACACCGGCAAGGATGGCAAGACCCGCTTCCACAAGGTGGGCGTCGCCTTCCCGCAGAACGAAGGCGCCAAGTCCTTCATGACCATCCAGCTCTTCGCAAACCCGGTGAATGGCGAACTCGTCCTCTTCGAGCCGAAAGCCGACAGCGACGACGGTCAGGTCACCGAATGACCCGGCCGGGGAGGGGCCTCGTGCCCCTCCCGCCAGACCTCACCGACATTTCACACGAAGGACAGACACAATGGAACTTCTGCCCCAATCCATCCTCGACCAGCTGGCCGCCAATGGCCGCGCAAACCAAGACCGCATCGAAGCTGGCGAGGACACCATCGACTTCGAGCCGGTGGTCAAGCTCTTCACGCCCGACGGTGGTGCCACCTGGCTCCTCAGCGAAACTGATCCAGAGGATTCCGACATCGCCTTTGGTCTCTGCGATCTCGGCCTTGGTTACCCTGAGCTAGGCTCAGTTCGGCTCAGCGTCCTGAAGGCGCATCGTGGCCGCCTCGGCTTGCCGATCGAACGTGACCTCCACTTCGAAGCCGAGGCACCCCTCAGTACCTATGCCGAGCGCGCACGCGAGGCTGGAGGGATCGTCACATGAGCACGAACATTCGTCCCGAACACATCAGCGCTTTCGAGGCGCTGACTTCGGGAGAGCACGACAATTTCGCGCTGTTCTCTTGCTTCCTTGATGGCGAACCAGCCGTGGCAATCGTCGTCGTGACGCCTCCTGAAAGCGACGAGGGCGAGTATCAAATCACGCCGCTTTTTGTTGGTGTCACCGCGAACATGGTTCTGACGGATCATGACGGTGCTGCCGCCCGACGGTTGAGCGTAGCATAGCATCCAGAAGAAAAGGTCGCCCATTTCCGGACGGCCTTTTTTCAGTTTCGTTGATGATCCCGCGCCAACAACGCTGAATGAAATTTGGGGGGGGGGTCTTGGTAAATAAGAAGGGCTCGCTGTTCCCCGGCTGGTGTTGATTTGAAGTGCGCGAAATGGTCAGAGCTCGCTGCACTCCGATGGTTGAGATGTGCTAGGTGCAATTGGCAAAAAGACACATCACGCAAAACGTAATATTGCGCAATGTGATGTATTGAAGTATAAGCGAAGGAGAGAAGGTAGACGTTGGCAGGATATGGCCAATGTTTGCACATTTGGTCCGAGGGGTCTGAAGATGGGCCGAGCCCGCAAAAACCTGACGCTAGAGGCGCGCATCTTAGTCGCGAGGCGCTTTGCGGCGGGTGAAAGCGCGAAGGACCTGGCGGCGGCATTCGGCATCTCCCCGCGCCATGTGAACCGGCTCGCGAAAGAGGAGGCAGGCGAGGGCATCGCGGTGCGCGATCCGAGCGAGACAGTGGCGTTCCGGGCAAGCCGATCCGAGCTGGACGCCTTCGACGCGGAGTGGCGTGAACGGGGCTTTGCCAACCGCTCGCAGGCACTCAACGCGGTGCTCCGCGGGCGGTGCGGGTTCCTCGATGTACCCCGTGATCTGGTCTCGGAATTCTGTGCAGCATGGCGTCAGGCGAAGGACGTGAGCGACGCTGGACAGGCGCTCGCCAAGGCGGTGCATCGCGGTCGGCTGGAGGTCTCGGAGGCGGACCGCGCGGTGCTGATCGAACTCCTTGATCTGGCGCAATCGATGAGCCGTGAGATGGGCCGGATGAAGGATGCGGCGCAGGCCCTGCGTCATCAGGAGTGGCCGCAAAAGGACGAGGGGCAGGGGGCAGAGAGCGCGGTTCTGGAGGATGACCCGCGCGCGATCGAGCGCGGATTGAGGATCGTCAGGAATGGCTGATCCCCTCGCCCTCTACACCTCGGTCATGGGCCGGCTCTGGGAGGACGAGCGCATCCGGGGTCAGGCCGCGGCGCGGATCGACGCGCGGCTGGCGGGGCGTCGGCAAGGGCGGAGTTTCGGGCGCGTCGGATCCCTGTCGGCACGCAACGTGCTGAAGGCTGCGTCGGGCCAGAGCCGCGCGGCGGTCTTCAAGCGGATCCGAGCAGGGGGCTGCAAGACGCGTGCTTCGCTCGGGGCGCAGATCTCCTACATCAACGACAAGGCGGTCTACACCTACTCGACAATGACCAACGCCCTGACCGATGCGGCGGTGCTCTCTGAGGCGCAGAAGGAAGACATCATCGAGGATTGGGCCGGGACATGGCGGGGCTCGACCAAGCTCGGGTTTACCTCGCACATGCTGCTCTCGTTCCCGACCGACGTGACGGCAACCCAAGTCCGCGACATCGCGATGGACTGGACGGAGCATTTCTTCGAGAGCGGCGAATATGGCGATCAGTGGGACTACGTTCTCGCGGTCCATGACGACCGGGCGCACAAGCACGCCCATATCATCCTGAACAATCGCGGCGTCGATAAGGGCACCTGGTTCTCCTGTTGGGCTGAGGGCGTGATGTCGCCGCAGCTCATGCGCGAGAAGCAGGCTGAGATCGCGGAGCGCTATGGCGTGATGCTTGACGCCACGACCCGGCTCGAGCGCGGCATCTTCGAGAAGCCCGCCGGGATCGAGGAGATCTACCGCGCCAAGGAAGAGGCTCGCCTGCCGCGCGAGATCGTCATGACGGACCAGGAATCCGCCATCGCGCAGGCGCAGGTGGTGGGCTTCGCCAAGGACTACAAGAACCTCGCCGACCTGCTGGACCGGATGGACCAGCGTCACATGGCGCGCGCCGTGCGCGGGATGGCGGACGGGCTTGGCTCCGGCACGCCGTGGAACTTCACCGAAGGAGAGATAGACATGAAGGGCATCAAGACCGTCGGTGACGCGATCGACTATTCCGAGCGCACGATCGAGGCGCTCCGGCTCAAGGCCGAGGAATTGGACCCGGCAGAGCGTGCCGCTTTTGAAGCCAAGGCCGCGCCGATCATCGCGGATCTCTCGCAGATGGTGCCAGACCCGGAGCTACGGGTGCGCTTTGGCAAGCAGCTCGAGGAACCCTATCCGCCGGGGGCGGGCAGCGAGGTGCTGATCGCGGCACTTCAGGCTGGCAATGACGAAGGGCTCCGTGACGTGCTCGAGCGCGCCGAAGAAGCCGGCATGGACAGCGGGGAGCTGGTGGCGCGCATCTCGGCGGGCGGCACGCGGAACTACGGTATGGCGCAGGACTGGGTCGAGCGAGATATGAACGCGGTGTTGGCGAAGGACGGTCTCAGCGTCGAGACCGCCAATGACGAGCAGCTCGATGCCGCGCTCGAGAAGGTCGATGGGGTGATGGACGCGCTGATGGAACGCGCCAAGGAACTGGGTGTCGAGATCGGTCGGACCCTCGCGGACGAGGAAGAGGCGACGCTGCCGCTCATCGACGAGGATGACCGGACACCCAATCCGTACCTGCAGGACCTCGCCGACATGCTGCGGGACGGCAAGCTCACCGAAGAACAGGAAGAGATGGTCGAGCGGACCCTGCAATCCGAGCTTTTCAAGGAGCTGGGCGAAGAGGGCTTGGCCGAACTTCGGCGCGGGAACTACGAGGTGCTGGACGCAGCCCTTCCGAGCAAGCTCGACCAGATCACCGTCACGCAGGAATTCCTCGAAATGACGCATCAAGAGACCGGTGACCAGGTCCTCACCGACCGCGCTGCCGGGTTGCAGCAGGACAAGGCAACCGAAGTGGCGCGGCTGCGCGGCCAGCAGGAAGGGCAGGAGCTGGGCCGCGATCTTGGCCGCGACCGTAGTCTCGATGACGAGATGGAATTCTGAGGGGGATGACCACCATGACCAAGACACTTCCTCTCTGGGCCGCGCTCCTCTTCGGTGTGATCTGCGGTGCCGTCATCGGCACCATCGTCGCTGCCTTCTATCTGACCCTGGCCCTGAAAACCGGGTTTCAGAGTTTCGACATGCTGGCGCTCTGGAAGGCGAGCGCGGGCACACGCGCGGCACATCCCGAGGCCTTCAAGGTGGGGTTTGGCGCCGTCGGCTTCGGAGCCATCGGCCTCGGCGCCCTAGCGCTTGCCTGGACCTGGAAGAAAGAGCGGGACGATTACGGCTCGGCCCATTGGCAGACCAAGGCGGAGCTGAAGAAGAACGACATGCTGCAAGCCCCTGGCAAGGGCTTCGTCTGCGGCAAGCTTGGTGCCCCGGCCTCGAAGGCCGAGTTCATCTCCTCGACCACCATCCCTCATGTGATGATGGTGGCCCCGACCCGCGCCGGTAAGGGTGTGGGCTTCGTGATCCCGAACCTCCTGAGTTTCGCGGGCTCAGTCGTGGTGCTGGACGTGAAGGGCGAGAATTTTGACAAGACTGCACGGCTGCGGGCTCTGAACGGCGACGAGGTCTATCGCTTCAGCCCCTTCGACTGGGCCAACGCCACGCATCGCTACAACCCGCTTGCACGCATCGCCAAGGCCCCGAGCTTCGCGCAGCGTTTCACCGAGGTCTCGATCCTGGCCGACCTCTTCCTCGACAAGGACAACAAGACGCTCGACACCTTCTCCGAGGCTGGCAAGTCGATCTTTGTGGCCGCCTGTCTGCTGGCGATCCAGCGCGGCACGCCGAACCTAGGCGAGGTGAACAAGATCGTCGCCGGGGGCGAATACAAGAATGCCCAATACAAGACCTATGCAGACGAGGCCGAGGAAGACATCCTGCGCGAGCTCTGGACCAACGCGGCTTCGGCCTCGTCGCGGCTTCTCACGTCGAACATCCAGGCACTTATGACCGCCGGTCTCAAGCAATGGGACAACCCGGCGGTGCGCTCGGCCACCGAGGCAAGCGACTTCGACTTCTCGACATTCCGGAAGACCCCGCAGTCGCTCTACATCGCGGTGTCCGAAGATCACATCGCAACACTCGCCCCGCTCCTGCGCCTGATGTTTGCCGACCTCATCGCCTCGATCCGCCTGAACGAGCCGGGCCCGGACGAGCCCTGGCCGGTCATGATGATGATCGACGAATTCCAGCAGATGGGGGCGATGCCCTATCTGGAACGCGCGATCCATTCGCTGGCAAGCTATGGCGGCCGCGTCGCAATGATCGCACAGTCGCTGGCCTCGCTCGACCGGATCTACGGGCCCGAAGGTCGGGAAAGCCTCGAGAACGGGACAGGGCTAAAGCTCTACATCACACCGCGTGACCAGCGCACCGTGAAGGAGGTTTCCGCCGCCGTCGGCAGTACCACCCGCGAGGCCGTGACCCGGATGTATGGTCGCAACAAGGGCTTCCTCGGCGCGACCTCAACCTCGGCGCGGCTGGAAGAGCGGCCGCTCCTCTCCGAGACTGAGGCGCGCCTAATGGACCCCGACGAGGTCATCATCCTCGCCTCGCCCCAGCATCCGATCAAGGCGAGCCGGATCAAGTATTACGACGATCCCTTCTTCAAGGACATGCTCGCCCGCCAGGAGGGCAAGCCGTTCCCTTATCCCCCGAGCGTGCAGGGTGTTGGGCCCTGGAATGGAATAGTGGGCGGCGACGGTGGAGAAGAGGCCGGCGCAGACAAGCAGGCGAAAACGGCCGAACGCGCGCCAGTCCGGGACCGCTCGCAGCGCCGCGAAGCGCGCGCGATGAGCGTGATGGCGATGGAGGCCGGGCGCGGGCAACCTGAGCCAGAGAAGCTTGAACGGGACGCGGTTGTGCCGAAGGAATGGGAGGCTGCGCTCGACCGACAGGAGGATTTTATCGAGGAGTTGTTGGGTGGGTGACGTCAGGATTTGAAACGATGTGCCGGTACCCTAATTTAAGAGCCGATGCCATGAGCGCCCGTCGCCTGCCGTTACGCAGTGTTGCCGACCAAGGGCGTGCAACATCAGTCGCTCTTCTTGTCGGGTTCCTCTGCGGCTTCGACGCGCGCGCGAAGCAAATGCATCAATTCGATGCATTTTTCGAGGATCTCTCGGTCGATATTGACTGCCGTCGATTCGTTCTGTTCCAGCCAAGCTTTCATCTTGGCGGCCATCTTGGGTGCCAATGGGACGCGGTTCGCAACCACCTTACTATACTGTCCCTGCGAAACGCCCATCTGATGAGCGACTTCAGCCTGACTCATTCGAGCGGATTGCCGCACATTTTCCACTTCTGCTATCAGGTCGCTCATTGTCGTCGGGGATTATTCAGGGTATATGCATTTTATGCATTCTAGCGCTCACTCGTCAATTCAGACCGTCTATGCAAGGTCGGAGGCGGGCTACGTCGGTCGTAACTTGCCCTCGGCAGATCAACGTCTGGACATTAATGGCTTGGTTTGGGGGTTCGCTGAGGAAATCGGTTCGCCCGCATACTGGGCGGCGCAAGCCTGGATGTGGGAAGTTGAGGCGCCGGCGCACTACAAGCTCGGTCGGAGCCTTGAGGAGGAGCTGATTGCTTGCCTGCTCGGAGGCTACGGCATTCCTGCGGAAGTTGGGCTAGCTGCATATGAACGTCTGCGAGCGGTGAACGCCGAAAGCCCATGTCGGCTTTTGGATGAGGAATTCGTCCTTGAGCTACTTGCCGACCCATTGGACCTGAACGGGAGGCTTGTTCGCTACCGGTTCGCAAAACAGAAATCGGCCTATCTTGCAGGGTCGATGCGCGCGCTGCGAAGTTTGGACCGAGAGGCCCCTGATAGAGAGCTGCGAGATGCGTTGACAGCGCTGCCCGGAGTGGGGCCAAAGACGGCTTCCTGGATTGTCCGAAATTGGCGTGACAGCGATTGTGTTTCGATTCTGGACATCCACATACTGCGCGCGGGCAGAATGCTGCAGATATTTCCTGAAGGGAAGTCTGTCGAACGCCACTATCTTGAGCTGGAAGGGGCATTCCTCGATTTCGCGGAAGCGATCTCTGTCAAAGCTTCCATCTTGGATTCTGTCATGTGGATGAATATGCGTCAGATACCTGCTGCAATCCTGCGACGACTCGCCGACCCTTCGGCCGAAGTTTTCTCGCCGAAGGCCGAGCCAATTCAACTAAGCTTGGCGCTGTAAATTCCATAATCCGTTGATTAGGCGCTTTTCTTAAGGCGTGTTCCCCCCTAGGTTGAGGTGGTTCGCGGTGCTTTGGATTTAGGAGGGCTAACATGTCAGGTGGTGGTGGAGGGCGTGACGATTACACGCCGCCGAAGATCCCCAATCGACCAGGTGCCGGAGGGGGTGGTGGCGCCGGAGGCTGCGGAGCCGATCCTTGCGCCATTTTTCAGCAAGCGCCCCTGAACAGTCCCCGCCCAGCCGTTGTTTCGACCTTGGCTGTTGGAGACGTGTTGGACGTTGTTTTGAACTTAGGTGGTCCGCGTCCCATATTGGAAGTTCACGCGCCTGCCGGTATTGCTGGGGCGTTGACTCATACCGGTCACATGCAAATTGTGGATTGCATTCAAAACGGACACCAATACGTCGCTGAAGTTGCAAGCCGGTCCGGCGCCGCAATTACACTTCAGGTCCGGCCTGCATGATTACAATTGCAGGTGGTGTATATCGTGAAAGCTGCATCGAGCCGCACTGGGATGACATATTCGGGTCAGCGGGCCGAGCAGCTGTCGCTTTAGCTGATACAGGCGAGACAATTTCCCTTCATACAGTTCGCGCCAAATCACTGTCAGCGGGAATTGAAAATCTGTCTGCGGCCTTCGGGATAGATGCTACGGGTCCGGAGGTCGAAGAAGGCGTCGAGTTTGAATACATGCATTCGCTCGGTACGCCTAGGATTACGCCTCGACCCGACGCTATTCCGCAGTACCCTCCATTCGAGGTGGTAGGCGACGTCGTGCTTCGTTTTGGTATGCTCGAAGGGAGCGCCCGAGTTGCCGGGGGGCGGGTTGTCTACGATCCGCAATCGGCATTCGATCCTCGGCCATACCACGAGAATGGTTCCAGCGCTGAGACTCTGGCCGTCATCCTGAACAGGCTTGAAGGCCGCCGCCTCTCTGGGCGGACTGAACCCTCCGAGATCGTTGAACACATCCTTAATGAATGGAAGGCTGACGTTGTTGTCCTGAAAATGGGAGGACACGGTGCGATGGTCCACGTTCGGGGTGAGACCCCTGTGCCAGTGCCATCATACCGAAGCGAGAACGTCTGGAAGATTGGGTCCGGAGATGTGTTCTCTGCAGCTTTTGCCTATTACTGGGGCAAGCTTGAGAAACCTGCTGCGGAGGCTGCGGATCTCGCATCCAGAGCGACGTCCTACTACTGTGGCACGCGTTCTCTCCCACTGGTGCCTGAAGATACATT
This sequence comes from Roseivivax sp. THAF30, assembly GCF_009363575.1. Lineage (NCBI taxonomy): Bacteria > Pseudomonadati > Pseudomonadota > Alphaproteobacteria > Rhodobacterales > Roseobacteraceae > Roseivivax > Roseivivax sp. THAF30. Next base: position 57,365 of record NZ_CP045391.1, read on the forward strand.
GCGCGAAGTGGTCAAAGACGCCGTCGAGCCGAGAGGCGGCAAGGTCTATCTGGCAGCACCGTTCTTCAATTTGGCGGAGCGCTGGATTGTCGAAGAGGTCCGCGAACAGCTCTTGCACATGGAAGTTGAGGTCTTTTCGCCACTTCATGATGTAGGCGTAGGTCCGGGCGATGTGGTCGCGAAACAAGATCTCGCGGGACTTGACGAGTGTTCCGTCGTGCTCGCGATTTTGAATGGAGGCGACGCCGGTACAATTTTCGAGATTGGCTATGCGGTGGCGAAAGGAATTCCAGTCATTGCATTGGCGCAGAATGTGCGGCCAGAGGATCTCAAGATGCCCATAGGCACAGGCTGTCGAGTATACGAAGACTTGGTGACCGCGATTTACCAAACAGTTTGGGCCGAACCATGAAAGCACTTCTCCTGTCCGGAGGCATGGACTCCATTGCCGTCGCGTTTTGGCAGCGTCCTGAGATTGCTATCACGATTGACTACGGGCAACGCGCAGCCGAGGCAGAAATTGCTGCGGCGAGCCAAGTGGCAAAAGAAATCGGGATGCAGCATGAGATCATTACGATCGACTGCCGCGCCATTGGTTCCGGTGACATGGCGGGAAACGATGCCCTCGGTGTCGCGCCCGTACCGGAATGGTGGCCATTCCGCAATCAGTTGCTCGTGACCTTCGCCGCTGCTCGGGGAATAGTTCTCGGCGTAGCCGAGGTGATGACCGGATCGGTCTCGTCTGATGGCACGCACGCAGACGGGCGACCTGAGTTCTACGACGCAATGGATAGGGTGACCGCTGTGCAAGAGGGCGGCATCCGCATCTCGGCTCCAGCCCTTACAATGACGACCACCGAACTGGTGCGCCATTCAGGAGTCCCACGCGAGATTCTGGCATGGGCCCATTCGTGCCACACTGGGAATTTGGCCTGCGGCCAGTGTCGCGGATGCGTGAAACATTATCAGGTGACCAAGGAAATATACGGTGTCGCCTATTGATGATGAACCTCGCCCGATACTGCCTCCCCAAGCCACGACGAGAGCGAGCTTTCCAGAAAACGGAGTCCTTGAACTTCCGAAGCCGCGACTTCTTCCGGATGTGGGCCTGCCGGACGTACTGGCGGCCCGTCGGTCGGCAATTTCGGGGCGGGTTTCCCGGCAGCAATTGGGAGACCTCCTCTTTCACCTGATGCGTGAGCGATGTCGGGGCCCAGGGCGGTTCGGTGTCCCGTGGGTTGGCCGAGCAAGTCCCTCAGCGGGTGGATTGCATGTCCTGTCGTTACTTTGCATTCCGGTTGGGGAGAATGACCCCGTTGGTGTCTATGATCCTTCCGCTCATGCCCTCAAGCTAGTCCAAGACCCGACCCCTGTGAGAGATGCGAATTCGGATAGCGTGAATTCTCTCTGTTCGGCGACAGCTGGAACGACCCTTCAGTTCGTCGCCGATATCGAATTTCTTGAAAGCTGCTACGAGAACAGCGCCAGCCTTCTTTGGCGGGACAGCGGTGCGCTCGCCATGACGATTTGCATGGTTGCAACAAGTTTGGGAATGACGTCGGTGGTGCTCGGGAGAGTAGGAAGCTCGTTACTCGGCGGCAAGAACTTCACCGACCGTTTTGTCGGTGCAGGTGCAGTACACTTGGGCGGAGGATAAGAATGGGAGCCCGTTGCGAGTGACATCTGTTTCAAGACGGAAGGCAAGAATTGTGAAAGGTGGTGTGATCCTCTCCTACATTGGCTTTTTGCTGACGGGACCCGCTTCGAACTGGCTCATTCAGAACGTGGGAACTCATTGCATTCCCAATGGGCCGTGCTTGATACCGGTCTTGCCAGGGATATCTGCGCCGAGCGGCGTTCTAATGGTCGGCCTGGCATTGGTATTGCGTGATCTCGTCCATAGAGATCTCGGTGCGTACTGGGCGCTTTCCGCCATTCTATTGGGAAGTCTCATATCTGCGGCATTTTCACCCCAAGCGCTCTTAATCGCATCCACAACCGCATTTCTTTTGTCGGAGCTTTCAGATTTTGCGGTTTTCGCCCCGCTGCGTCGACGCGGATTCGTGGTGGCCGCGTTGGTCAGTAGCATTGTCGGCTTGATTGTTGATAGCTTGGTTTTTCTGTGGCTTGCGTTCGGCAGTTTGGACTATTTGGCCGGACAGGTTTTGGGCAAGCTCTACATGGTACTTGTAGCTATCCTAATCGTTGTCATTTGGGAACGTCGAAGGGAAGACTGGGCAAAGCGTCCGACGCCACTCTAGGAAAAGGTCGATTGAGACAGGGCAGCAGTGATCGGAAATGCTTGTTCAATGCGCACCCGGGTTCCCCGGTAGATAGAACTCCGTAATCCCCCGCTTACCTTCGGCCCGCCCGAGCTGGACGATCACATCGATGGACTTCCGGATGTATTCGCGCACCTCGGCGAAGGTCAGCGGCGTACCAGCCTGCAGCACCATGATCGCCAGCCGGTCGATGGCGAGTTCTGCGGTTTCGGCGTGGATGGTGGAGACCGATCCGCCATGCCCGGTGTTGATGGCCTCGAGATAGGTCAGGGCCTCGGCGCCGCGCAGCTCGCCCACGATAATCCGGTCGGGGCGCATGCGGAGGGAGGCCTGAAGGAGGGCGTTGGCGCTGCGTTGTGAGCCAGCACCGCGGTCGGCCAAGAGTGCGACGGTATTGGGCTGGCCGGGGAAGAGTTCAAAGGCGTCTTCGATGGTGATCAGCCGCTCGTGCTCGCTCACATGCGTCAGAAGGTGGCGGGCGAAGGTGGTCTTGCCGGTCGAAGTGCCGCCGCTGATCAGAACGTTGAGCCGCGCCTCGACCAGGGTCTGCAGCGCGGCCTCAAGGTTCTCTTCGGCGAGGGAGGCGATGTTTTTCATCTTCTCGGCGCGGAGGGCATCGAGAGAGACGGCCCTGCCGAAGAGATAGGCCGGAGCGTAGTCCCGGACGCTTCCCGAGGCGAAGAGGCGGATAGTGATCGAAGCGCCGCGATCGATGGCGGGTGGTACGGCGACCTGGACACGGAGGGGGCGGCCCGCATATTCCACCTTGCCGGAGACGAGCGGGTTCTTTTCAGAGACGCGGGCCTTGGCGTCGCCGACGATGGTCTGGGCCATGTTGAGGGCGGTGGTGCGATCCACTGTCTGGCCTTCGTGGCGCATGGTGGCGTCGCCTGCGACCTCGAGCCAGACCTTGCCGTCCGGGTTGATCGCGATCTCGACCATGTCGTCGCGCCGCAGAAGGTCGCGGAACGGGTCGAGATAGCGCTCGAGGTAGGAGGCTGGTGACGCCTGATCCATCAATAAATCACCACATCCCGGTCCACGAGCACGGTGACCGAGGCCCCCTGATCCACATAGATCGTGGGCGCAATCGAGACCTGATCGGCGATGACGGACCCGACCGCATCCTGCAGGTCGCTGCCGACATCGCCCAGGACGATGCTGGTGGTTTCGTTGTTGCTGCGCTCTGCCGCCACGGCCGGTGCCGCCCCGATCACGGAAATCAGCGCCGCCCCGCCGAAGCGCTCGGTGAACTTGGTATCGACAAGACCTGTCAGGCCCGAGCGACCGAGTTGGTCTCCACCCACAGCGGCGATTTCCATCGAGGTGCCATCCGGTGTCAGGACGCGGGTCCAGAGGATCAGGATTCGCTTCTGGTGCATCTCGATCCCGGAGCGGTATTGGCCAAAAAGGCGGGAGCCCCGGGGGATCAGGATCCGGTCCCCGGAGAAGGCCGGGACCGGCTCGGAGACGACCGCGACCACGGAGCCCGGCAGGTCGCTGTTGATGGCGGTCTGGAGTGCGGCCTGGATCACAGACCCTTGGGTCAGCGTGCGCTCGGGATGTGTGAGACGGGCGGCCTCCTGCACCTCGAGTGGGCGGGCGGTCTGCAGGAATTGCTCATTGCCCGAGAGGGCTGGCCCCCCGGTGCCAGCGGCGGCAGGTTCGGCCACTGCCGCGTCACTCGCGCCGCCGCGCGGCCCATCGGCATAGATCACGGCGGGAGATTTGATCTGCGCGGTCAGAAGCTCTTCGGCGACCCGCTCGGCTTCGCGCTGACGCTGCTCCTCTTCTTGCCGACGGCGCTCTTCGAGAAGGCGTTGATCGGCGATCAGCCCTTCGCGGTCGAGCTCGGCCTCGAGCCCCTCGCGCTGTGCGCGTTCGGCATCGAGCATGGCCTGCAGCCCTTCGATGCGGGTCTCGGTCTGGCGCTGCAGGTTGGCCAACTCGGTTTCCTTTGCGGCGAGAGTTGCTTCGAGTGCTGCCTTCTGGTCGTCGAAGGCTTCGCGCAGGTCGGCGCCGGCGGCCTGGATTTCCGAGTTGCGTGCGGCCTGGCTGGCGCCAAGGGCCTCGCGGAGCTTGGCGATCTCGGCCAGCACCTCGGCGCTCGGTTCGGGGGCAGGGGCGGCGGGCAAATCAAGCGCTTCTTCGACAGCGATCAGCGCGTCGTTGACCCGTTGCTCTGTCTCGTCGGGTGGAAACTCCAACCGCCCGCCGGTGCCTGGGCGGCGGTCCTGGAAGGTCTCGACGTCGGAAGTCTCAAGCGCGCTGTCACTTGTCTGCAGCCCATTCGCCAGGAAATACGCGACCCCGGCGCCGCCAAGAGCGAGGGCGGCGGCAAGCGCCCCGACCCCGAGGCTGTTGCCGCGGCGCTTGGATTTGCCGCGTTGGCTGAACTGATTGAGGCGGTCCTGCAGGTCGGGAGGGGTTTGATCGGCCATGGTCAGTTGCTCACGTAGATCGCGCTCTCGTCGCGCCAGGCACAGATTGCCTCGTCGCCGATGCGCAGCGTCCAATAGGTGTTGACCCCGAGTACGCGGACCGTGTTGCCCTGTTGGGTCCAGTTCACGGTGCGCTCGCGACCCTGATCGTCGGCCTTGAAGAGGGCAGGCTGGCGGGCGTTTTTGGGGAAGACGAAATAGGTATAACGCCCGTCGTCATAGATATGGCTGGGGCGGAAGTCCCCTTCACCCGAGACGCGGTAGTTGTAGTTGCGCGGCGCTTCAAAGCCCTTGGGCTGGGTGGCACCCGTCGCGCGGCGTTCTTCGTCGGGGTAGCGGAAGCGCACCTCGAAGAACATGCCGGTGCGGTTCGGGATCGAGCCCTCGCGCAAATGGAACGAATAGGTGCGTCGGTTGGTGATGACGGTCATGTTGGTCGAGGCATTGGCCACATGCGGCTTGATGGTCAGCACATTGCCGAGCTCCGGGATCGGGTCGACCTGGAAACTCTCGGTGTCGCCGACGATCACCGCTTCAAACCGCTCCCCCGCCCAGAAATGGATCGTGGTCGAATGCCTCAGATCGGTTTCGATCCGGTAGACTTGGTTTTCAATGTAGACGGCGGTGCGGATGCGGATATCGAGCGGGCCGCCTTGCGGCGTGGCCTCGGCATATGCGGTAACAGGAAGGGCAAGCGCTAGGATAAGCGTGGTGAGGAGCGCGGGCAGGGGTTTCATGTCAGTTCTCCAGGGTCTCGGCGTCGACGCGGTAGGAGGTCACCACGAAGCCCAAGGGGTTGGCCCAGACGTCCTGAAGGCGCTGGCGGGTTTCGGGTTGGAAGTCGTAGCCGACGGTGGCGACATAGGACCGGGTCACGGTGCGGGTGTCGCGGGGTCGGCGCAGCGTGCGGGTGAAGCGGACTTGGGCCACACCGCGCTCGATCTGGTTCACAGACTTGATCACCACCTCGATCTTGGCGTCGCGCCCATAGACGGTGATCGGGTAGTCCTCGTTGGTGGAGGACCAGAGGTCCCGCAGCGTTCGGGCGGCGTCGCCATCCGAGCGGTCAAGCACCGAGTTGATGCGCTGTTCACCATCGGTCAGGTCGTAGGTTTCACGGTCATCGACATAGGCGACGAGATTGGCTTGGATGATGGCGTCACTTTCCGAGAGCGTCAGCGCCTGCACGGCTGCGACCCGGTCCATCTCGCCGGTTTCCTTGTTGACCACGACCACGAAGGTCTCGGTCGACTTGAGCGGAAAGAGGCTCAAGCCCGCGACCATGCCGGCCACGCCGACCAGCACGCCTGCGGCCGCGACAAACCAGGCGAAACGCTCGCGCCGTCTTGGCCCGTAGATGAAATCCGCTTCAAAAGCGTCGCGGTCGTGGCTCGCGGAATTGGTTGCTGTCTTCGTCAAGGTAATCGTCTTTCACATCAGGGTTTGCGGAAGGCCTTGGTGGCGGAGAGAAGCGCGCCGGGGCTTTGCCGGATCATCTCGCCGGTCTTCACAACGCCTGTATTGGCCATCTGGTTCAACTCATGCGGAGACTTGCCGGTGACGAGGCGCGAGGTGGTGCCGGTGCCATATTGGCGCGTGTTCACAAAGCCCTGGCGCGCGAGGCCCGTGAGACCCACGGCGTTCGAAGCAATACCGACCACGCCGGTTAGGTTGGACGCGATATAGGGAACTGAGGCCATGATCCCGGCGCTGAGGATCAGGATCACGAGGAAGGGCAGGATGAGGCTGACGGTCTCGACATCGTTTGGGTCGGCAGAGGCGTCCCCGATGGCCTCGGCGACGGCGACAATGATGCCCGCGGCCCCGGCGGCTGCAACCGGCATGAGCGCATAGCCGATGGTAGCGCGGGTCCAGGCCTCGAAAAGCGACTGGGTCGGTTTGAAGAGCGAGGTCACGATCATGAAGGGGGCGATGACGATCATCAGCGCAAAAACGATGCGGGCGAAGGCGATGATCCCGGCGGTGACGGCGGCGAAAACGGCGGAGAGGACGAAGAAGATCGCGCCCAGCACAGCACCGAAGACCCAGCCCGCGCGATCGCCGATCGTGTCGCCATAGGCGGTGATGCGCGCGACCATGTTGTCGAGGCTCGCGTAAACCCCGGCCTCGTCGCCGGTGTCTGTCAGGTCAAGAATGGCTGCTCCGATGCTGTCCGGTACTTCCGTGACTATGCGGTAGATCACTTGGAAGTTGTCCCAGCTTTGGGCGAAGATCGAAATCAGCAAAAGTTTGGTCCCAAAGGCGAACGCGCTCCCGAACGTCATCGGCCTGAGCTGCATCACGACATTCGTTCCGAGGAGGATCAGTAGCACAATGCTGCCAGCACTAATCACATCGCCAACGGCTGCCGCTGCGTCGAGAAATCCGTTTTGTGCGACGGTATCGACGGCAGTGTCCACTTGGGAAAGGATGTCGCGAATGATCCCCATTATTCTGCGCAGGCCTGGTCTCTTTTCGCCAGCAAGGCGTCGGCCAAGAGCCGGAGCTCCGAAACATCAAAGGGACGGCGGGTGTCGTCAGACACCACAAATTCGCCAGACCGCTCGACGACTTCCTGCCATCTGATTTGGGTCAGGTAGCATTCACAGGATTCCGTCTCCTGCCATTTCTTGGCCGCCATTATTCTTAGGATCGCACGATAGCCGTTTCGGACATATGCTGTAGGACCGAGTTCGATCGGTGGTCTGGGCGCGTTGCAGAGCTCGTCTTGATCCGGCGCGATGGCCATGGAGCTGAAGGGCGTGTCCCC